>JAYVFV010000109.1:0-14611 GCA_043772885.1 Flavobacteriales bacterium | reverse complement strand
TCATTTTTATATTTATTTTTAGCTAACTCTATTGTATTTTCATCAATATCAACACTGTAAACAAGAGAAGCTAAGTTGCTTATAAAATTACTACCATATCCTTCACCACAAGCAATATCCAAAACAACTTTATTCGAAATATAATCGTTAACAATTGAATATCTATGTAAATGTTCAACTGAATTATCACTATAAATAAAAGTTTCTAATCTTTCTCCTGTTGTTGTTTTCATTCAATATTTGTTTATTTTTAAATTACTTCCAATTTAACAATGGTCTAACAACTCCTGGAAATCTTCCAGAATAATTACCTCTAACATTAGTACTATTTATTTCATCAATTACATTAAAACCAACTACTTCCATTTCATGAAATTCTACATGAAAAGGATTGTATCTCATTATTGCAAAACTACAATTGTAACCACCATCCGCAAGAAAATTCCCTGGTATTGTTATGGTTTTAGAATATATTCCTTTAGGAAGTGGTGAACTTAATGTTCTTGAATTGGAATCATGAGAACTTAAAATATGAACGTTATGATTATTAAACAAATTAAATCCATGGGTAAAAAGTTGATTGTCTTTTGTTATTTCATAAGTAAACTGAATTTTAATTTCTTTTGATATTGCATGATTTAATGAAATTTCATTGTTCTCATTCAATACTTTTACTTCAATAAGATTAATAAAATCTACCCCAGGTTTTTTAGTTTCTATCCAAGTTCTAGATGCACTATTATTTGATGTTTTTAAATAATCATCGATAGCATCATCAACATCACCACTAAAATTTATCAAGCCGTTCTGTAAAACAATTCCCTTACTACATAATGTCTTAACCGCCGCCATATTATGACTCACAAACAAAACTGTTCTACCTTCCCCTTTACTAATATCACTCATTTTACCGAGACATTTCTTTTGAAACTCGGCATCTCCTACCGCTAAGACTTCATCAACAATCAAAATTTCGCTTTCTAAATGAGCCGCTACTGCAAAAGCCAAACGGACGTACATTCCTGAGGAATACCGTTTTACAGGCGTATCTATATAACGTTCAACACCTGAAAAATCGATTATTTCATCTAATTTTCGAGTAATTTCTTTTTTGCGCATTCCGAGTATGGCACCGTTGAGATAGATGTTTTCTCTCCCTGATAATTCCGGGTGAAAACCGGTACCGACTTCTAACAAACTGGCAATTCGACCTTTGACTTTTATTTCGCCGGTAGTTGGACTCGTAACACGCGACAGTAATTTTAATAATGTGCTTTTCCCAGCGCCATTTTTGCCGATAATTCCAACAGCATCTCCTTGATTGATTTCAAAATTGATGTCTTTTAACGACCAAACGATATCACTTTCACCTCGTATACTACGATCGTTAGCTTCGCCAATTTTAAGAAATGGATCTTCTTTTCGCAAAACTTTCATTCGCCATAATCGATCAATGTCTCTCGATATGGTTCCTGAACCAATTTGCCCAATTTGGTAGACTTTTGAGAGGTTTTCGACTTTTATAACTGTATTTGCCATTAGATTGTATCGACGAAGTTCTTTTCGGTTTTATTAAAAATAAGTATTCCTATAAATAAAATTATAATTGTAACTACTAACGAATATCCCAAACTAAAAACTGTAAATTCACCTTTTCCTAAAAATCCATACCTAAAAGCTTCTATAATTCCAGTCATTGGATTCAATTCCATAATACTTCCATATCCCTTTTCTCGGGCATAACTCAGCGGATATATTACCGTTGTAGCATACATTAACAATTGAACTCCAAAAGTTATTAGAAATGTTAAATCACGATATTTAGTGGTCATAGCAGTAATTATCAATCCCAATCCAAGACCTAAAAGCGCCATTAAAACTACTAATAATGGAAATAAAAATATGCCGTAAGTGATTGTAAAACTGGTGCCTTGTATTGGAAAAAAGTAAAAATAAACCATCATGCATATCATTAATAATAATTGCACTCCAAAACGTACCAGATTACTAACGATGATACTTAACGGCATAATTAATCTAGGAAAATAAACTTTGCCAAAAATGTTGGCATTGTCTTTAAAGACGGTACTTGTTTTGGTTAAACAATCGGAAAAGTAATTCCACGATGTGATTCCGGCTAAATAAAAAAGTTGTTGTGGCAAGCCGTCGGTGCTTATTCCGGCAAGGTTTCCAAAAACAAAAGTAAAGACGATTGTAGTAAAAATAGGTTGGATAAAAAACCAAAGCGGACCTAATATTGTTTGTTTATAAAAACTCACAAAATCCCTTTTTACAAATAATAGCAATAAATCTCTATACCTCCAAAGATCATTAAAATTGATGTCAAAAAGTGAGGAATGCCCTTTAATAATTAAATCCCAATCTTGAGAATCTTGCGTTTCTTTCATTAGTATATATTCCAATTACTCACACTTATTATAAAAAAAAAATTATAAACATCACAAGCAAATATAGTAATTTGCCAGTATTATTGATTAGATTTTCATACTTTTGATGACTATTTATCAATCGGTTATTAACAAATTTTTACTTTGCTTTTCTTTAAAAAAAATAGACCTCTTTTAAAAGATTTAATCCCCAATGATTATATCGATATTCACTCCCATTTACTACCTGGTATTGATGATGGAGCAGCTACAATTGAAGATACTATTTCGTTAATTTCACAACTTAAAGCAATTGGCGTAAACGAATGTATTACTACTCCGCATATTATTAATTCGGTTTGGAATAACACAAAACAAAGTATCGAATTAAAATATAATGAAACGGCGACATTATTAAAAAATGAATCCGAAGCTATGGCTATTAAATCAGCAGCAGCAGAATACATGTTGGATAGTTTTTTCTTTGATATGATAAAGAGAGAGGAATCCCTTTTAACGCTGAAAGACAATTATGTGTTAGTAGAAATGTCGTATTTAAATGCGCCACACCAATTGTATGATATGATTTTTGAATTGCAAATGGCAGGATACATACCGATATTAGCGCATCCTGAGCGGTATTTATTTTATTACAATCATTTTGAGGAATACCATAAACTAAAAAAAGCAGGTTGTTTATTTCAGCTAAACTTGCTTTCAACTGTTGGCTATTATGGTGTTGGAGTAGCAACACTTGCTCAAAAATTAGTAAACAATGAGATGTATGATTTTGTTGGATCTGATGTCCACCACGAAAATCACATCAAAGCATTTAGCAACAAAATCGTCTTGAAGAATTACACTAGTTTACTTACTTTAATTGAAAACAATACGATTTTTAAGTCTTAGGTTTGTCTTTTTTAAAGTTGGAAAGGAATCTTTGGTATAACGATTTTTTCTCCACATCGACTCCATAACCGTAGCCATATCCGTAGCCATATCCGTAGCCGTATCTGTAGCCATAACCGTATCCATAGCCATACGCTTTTTGAATATCGGTGTCGTTGAGTACAATAGCCATATTAGGTAACTTATTTTCTTTATAAAGGGATTCTGTAAATTTCAACATTCGTTTATCCAACACATTCGATCTAACGATATAAACAAAAGCATCGGCATTTTTAGCAATCAAAATGGTATCAGTTACCACATTTACTGGAGCCGTATCAACAATGATATAATCATAGTCTTTTTTCAACGTTTCAAACATATCGTTGATTTTGAAATTCATCAATAATTCTACCGGATTTGGTGGTACAATACCTGATGGCAAAGCGAAAAAATTAGTAAAATCTTTTACTGGAACGATATAATCATGAATGCTTTCATTTGATTTTGAGAGGAAATTGGTTACTCCTCTAGACGGAATATCGATGTATTTATCCATTTTCGGATTTCGAATATCCAAACCAATTATCAATACTTTTTTTCCAGAGAAAGCTATTGTCGTAGCTAAGTTAACAGCGAAAAACGTTTTGCCTTCTTTAGGAATTGACGAGGTAACAAATATCGTTTTACATTTATTTTCAGGGACATGCGCCAGCATAAAATCGAGGTTGGTTCTAATCATTCGAATGGCTTCTGATGCACTTGAACGACTATTGGATTTTATGACTTCGTTATTTTCCGATCTTGGTAAATCGCCTAGGAAAGGAACCGAAATTTTCGATTCGATATCATGTCTGTTTTTAACTTTAGTATCAAATAAATGAATTAAAAATATTATTGTAAACGGAATTAGCAAACCTAAAACCAAGGCAACCAAGTAAAAAATATTTTTAGATAACGATACTGGTCCCGATAAATAAGCATTGTCAATAATTTTTGCTTTTGGTGAAGTTACTGCTAGTGATATTTGAGTTTCTTCTCTTTTTTGAAGTAGATAAAGAAACAATGATTCTTTAATATTTTGCTGTCTTGCAATCGAGTTTATCTTTTTATCGTGCGTTGGTACTTGTCCGATTTTTCCTTGATAAATGCCTCTTTGATTAACAAGATCTCTTTTACTAATAACTAAATCGTTGATTCTCGATTTTAAACTTTCGGTAATATTTAATTTTAAACTGTTTAATTGATTGTCAATATTTTGAATTGTTGGATTTGCATCAGTACCCCTTTGTGCTATTTTTTTTCTCTTTAAAACCAGTTCATTATATTGATTAATATAATTATTAGACGATTGTGAAGAGCTTACAATGTTGGAAGGCAATGTTCCCGATTCTTTACTATTTTTAACTTCAATAAGCATGTATTCTGCCACTTTAATTTCGGTTTCAACAGTGGTAACTTGCTTTTGATATTCCGATTGCATTTGAAGATTCATTTGAGCATCAGCTTCTAAATTCGTAAGCTGATTTCCTTTTTTATAGCTTTCTTCATTATCTTCAACGCCTTCAAGTTCATTTGTAATTACATCCAAACGCTGATTGATAAATTCTTTCGTGTTTTCGGCGATTTCATTTCTATCTTTGGTTGCATCAATATTAAATTGAGCAATTAATCCGTCTAGATAATCCAACCCTTTTTTATAAACAGGATCACTAATAGAAAGATTGATAATATTTGTTTTTTCTTGAGAGAAAACAGTCAACTTACTTGCAAATGCGACTGCCTTTTTTTCGAGAGCCGTTTTAACAACAGAAACATCTCCTGTGTGTTTTTTCTGATTATTATTCAGTACTAAAAAATCGCCTAACGGAGAATGAATATTGCGTCCGAATAAAAATAGTTTTTTGTGATTTTTTTGCGCATCGGATAAAATAAACTTTCTATTATCAACTTTAGATATAGTGAAAACAGTATCTCTCTCGTAATAATCTTTAGCTTTATTAATAAAGATAACCTTAAACGGAATGTCGGAATAGATTTCTCTATTCACTACTCTACCTTCACTGAAATAAGAGATATCGAGATCAAGTTCTTTAACCGTATTTTGTGATAAAGTTCTTGATTTTATAATTGCGATTTCATTATCAACATTACTTCTTCCCGAAAAAATATTTAGATCACTAAAAACAGACAGTTCACTTGTACCGCCTTTTCTCTCGTCTTTTATAAGTATAGAAGCGTTAACGCCGAATTCTGTAACATAATAACGCAAATAAACACTCGCTGTTAGTATGCAAATTAAAATACTTAATAGAAACCATTTCCAATAAATTAAATAAGTAAAGATTTGGTCTTTAAAATTTACTTCACTTTTAGAATGTTCACTAATTGGTAATGGAGTCAGCATATTATTTTGTTGTCAAGATAAGAGTTGTAGTTAATAATATTCCAACTATGGAAACGATAAAAGGAACGTTGGCGCCAATGGCAGTGGAATCAATTTTTGCTTTTCTTGGCTCCACATATATCAAATCATTTTGATCTAAATAATAAAACGGAGAATTAACAAAATCGGCTTTAGTAATATCTACTCTGTTATACGTTTTTATGCCTTGAAAATCTCTCACAATTAAGATATTGTCTCTTCTTCCGTAGAGCGTAAGATCGCCCGACATGGCAAGCGCATCAAATAAAGTAAATCGTTGACTGCCTGTAGTAACCACTCCAGGTTGCGCAACTTCACCGGTAACAGTAACTTTAAAATTGACAATTCTGATGTTGATTACCGCATCGGTAACGAAACTTTTCAATTTTGTTTTTAACAAATCTCTAAATTCATTAACCGAATAACCTGCGGCATTTAATGTTCCAATAATTGGAAACTCAATATTACCCAAATTATCTACTAAGTACGTTTGCTTTTGATTTGAAAAACCACTTGTTGATGAACTTATATCTTTAGATTGTGAATCTAAGTTAAAAGGAGCGACAGCTTCCGCTTCACTTGAAGAAATATTAATAAATAACAAATCATCTTTTTGGATTAACGGCTCGTAATTTGTCGAAGTATTTCCTGAAATTTGAGAACCTTGTAAATAGAGGATTTGTTGTTTAGGTACACAAGAAGAAAATAATATAGCAATTAAAAGAAATCTAAGGTAATAATTTTTCATTTATTGGGATTTTAACTAATAATGCAAATATATTAAAAGTCTTTTATAAACTGCATTATTTTATATTAACATAAAAATCATTAATGTCAATATCTAAAGTTTGAAAAACAGAGTTCATACTTTTAAATTCAGGAACTATTTTTTTCATTATAGCAACTATTTTATCATTATTACCCGTTTTTGAAATAATAATTAACTCATTTATTTGTGTAAGTAATTCATCGTATTCATCAAATATTTCTTCTGTAATCGTGATTTTTTCGTGATGCGTAGCTAAATTTTTTGCCGTGTCATTTAACAATTCTTCAAACAATTTTTCTCCTGGACGCAAACCCACAATTTTTATGTCGATGTCTTTATAAGGTTTAAATCCGGCTAACCGTATCATTTTTTTTGCTAAATCAATAATTTTAACGGGTTGGCCCATATCGAATATGTAAATTTCTCCGCCATTCCCCATAGAACAAGCTTCTAAAACTAATTGACATGCTTCTGGAATTGTCATAAAATACCGAATCACTTCTGGGTGCGTGATGGTAATTGGACCGCCTTCCTGAATTTGTTTGGTAAACAACGGAACAACAGAACCGTTAGATCCTAAAACATTTCCAAAACGGGTTGTAATAAATTTGGTGTTCTTTTCTTTTAAAAGTTGCTTGCGTTTATAGTGTTTTGATTGCACATACATTTCGGCAATACGCTTACTCGCTCCCATTACACTACTCGGATTTACCGCTTTATCTGTCGATATCATAACAAATCGATCTACGTGGTATTTTTGAGATAAATCGGCCACATTTTTTGTTCCCAAAACATTAGTAAATATAGCTTGAGATGGGTTGTCTTCCATCATTGGTACATGTTTATAAGCAGCAGCATGATACACTACATCGGGATGATAGGTACTAAATAGTTGCTCTAGTATTTCATAATCTCTAATGTCTGCTATAATTGTTTCGAATTCAATAGCATTATTCGAACTAAAAATTTCTAATGATAATGTATGAAGTGGCGTTTCTGCTTGGTCTAAAATAATAATCTTTTTCGGATTAAATGTTAGTACTTGCCTTACTATTTCGCTTCCTATAGAACCCGCTGCACCAGTTACTAAAACTGTTTTATTATTTAAATTGGATGAAATAGAATTCGTGTCTAAAACGATTGGTTTTCGTTCTAGCAAATCTTGAATTTCAAAACTCTTAATGTTTTTTGAGATTTCTTTTTGATCATCCCAATCGGAAATAACAGGCAATGTATATATTTTGATATTGAACTCTATACATTCATCAACAATGGTTAATCGCTCTTCTTTTGAAAGACTTTTATCTGCAATAATTAATGCTTCAATATCCATGGCGCGCATTAAAATTGGAATGCTTTTTTTAATTTGTAAAATAGGGAGGTTTAATATTCTTTTACTCGAATTTTGATTGTTTTTATCGATAAAACCCATCAACTTAAATCGACCAGGAATTTCTGAATTTAAAGCATTGGCAACCGCAATTGCATTGGCATCGGAACCATAAATAATAGCACTTACTTTTTTTTCACATCCAATACTGTTGAAGTATTTCTCGAAAGTTTGCTTTACAATTATCCGATAAAAAAACAACAAACTAAATGATAATAATGCGTTGATAAAAGCACCCGTTGTTAAATACAATTTTTCCTTGTCAAAAACTAGCAGCAAAAAATTCAACATCAACAAAATGATAAACGTCGAAAATTGTGAAAAAAATAATTTTAATGCATCAATGTAAGAAGAATGTCGAATGATGCCCGAATACGTTCTGTAAATCCAAAAGAAAAATAAATTTACAGCTACATAAAACGCAATTCCTATGGAGAGGTAATTTATCGGAATGAAATTTAATTTTAATCCATTAAATAAAAGATACGTTATTACGCCAGCTACGACAACAATTAGTAAATCAAGAAGTAAGATAAACCATCTCGGTAAATACGCTAAATTTTTGAAATCAAACTCGAAATTTATATCGGTAAGAATTGAAAAAAAAGTTGATTTATTATTTTTCTTATTGCTAGTATTCAATTTAAAATAAATTTATTAGAAGTAAAAATAGTAAAAAAGCATCGTTTTTACACACAATACAAAAAATTATAGCATTGCGTTGATAACTGTTTTGATTTTATTTCTGTCTTCGTCAACTAAATTAGAGCCCGATGGAAGACATAAACCGTTAGCAAATAATTTTTCTGAAATAGCATTTCCGTAATACGCAGACGAAGAAAACACTGGTTGTAAATGCATTGGTTTCCATAAAGGACGACTTTCAATGTTTTCTTTTTCGAGTGCAATTCGCATCGTCTCTCTCGTAATTCCGTTTGTTTTATCAGGATTAACAAGAATAGCTGTCAGCCAATGATTGGAAAAAAAATTAGAAGAAGGTTCCGAAAAAACTGTAATTCCGGCTTTATCCTGAAATAAATCGACATAAAAATCATGCATTTTTCTTCGAAGTAAAACGTGCTTTTCTAAAACTTCCATCTGACCTCTTCCAATGCCAGCACAAATATTACTCATTCTGTAATTGTAGCCAATTTCGCTATGTTGGTAATGCGGCGCGTTGTCTCTTGCTTGTGTTGCTAAAAAAATAGCCTTGTTTTTTTGTTCCATTTTTTTACAAACAATTGCTCCGCCGCCCGAAGTAGTAATTATTTTATTTCCATTAAACGATAAAATAGAAATGCTTCCGAATGTGCCACATTTTTGTCCATTATACGAACTTCCTAAAGCTTCTGCGCTGTCTTCGATTAACGGAATTTCATATCTATTGGCAATTGTAGTAATTTCGGCAACTTTAAATGGCATTCCGTACAAATGAACGGCGATAATCGCTTTTGGTTTTTTTCCCTTTGCGATGCGATCTTTGATGGCTTCTTCGAGAGCAATCGGACACATATTCCATGTTTCCGCTTCACTATCAATAAAAACCGGAGTTGCTCCTTGATACACAATCGGATTTGCCGTTGCCGAAAAAGTCATGCTCTGACAAATCACTTCATCACCACGTTGTACATCCAATAAAATTAAAGCCAAATGAATTGCTGCGGTTCCCGAGCTTAAAGCAGCTACAAAAACATCTTGATTTAAATAGTTTTCCAAATCATTTTCCAATCCAGTGACATTCGGACCAAGTGGCGCAACCCAATTCGTATCGAATGCTTCTTGAACAAATTTTTGTTCATTTCCTCCCATGTGTGGAGACGAAAGCCAAATTTTAGAATCACTCATTAGTATTGAATTTTATTGGTTTTGCCGGAATTCCAACTGCGGTACAATTCGCTGGTAAACTTTTAGAAACAACTGCGCCAGCTCCAACAATAGTGGCTTTTCCAATAGATAACTTGTTGATGATTTTTGCTCCTGTTCCAACGTATACTCTTTCTTCAATATGTACTTCCCCAGAAATATTTACCGAAGGCATGAACGAAGAATAATCGCCAATTACCGTATCGTGTCCAACAGTACACATCAAATTTAAAGTGACAAATTTTCCGATTTTTATATTGCAGGTGATTATGGTTCCTGCACAAATAATAGATCCGTTATCAATTATTACATCATCATCTGAAATAATAACACTTGGATGAATTAATGTTGGAAAAATTAATAATTCATTTTTTAAAGAACGTATTATTTTACTTTTTGAATTTGGATCGCCAATACTTATAAGTACTTCAGTAGCAGTTTTTAAGTCATTCAATTCTTTTAAATTTCCCAATATTGGAAAATTATTTATTAGCGTGCCTTTTGTAATAGTATCATCATAAAATCCTAAAAAATTGTATGTTTTATTCTTCAAATTTATTGCATCAATAATGGTTTTGACTTCTCTGCCAAATCCTCCTGCACCAACTATTACAATATCTTTCATAATTTATTCAATACTAAAGGGTTCAATTGTAGCTTCATTTTCAGCATTAATTCCTTCGCTTATTACTACTTTTTGTAGTGTTTTAAATAGTATTTTCAAATCTAAGATAAACGAAATATGATCTACATACCAAACATCATATTCAAATTTTTGGTCCCACGAAATTCCGTTTCTGCCGTTAACTTGCGCCCAACCTGTGATTCCGGGTTTTACTTCATGGCGACGATTTTGAAAATCATTGTACAAATGCATGTAACTTGTGAGTAATGGTCTTGGACCAACAATACTCATATCGCCTTTTATAACGTTGAGTAATTGCGGAATTTCATCTAAAGACGTTCTTCTAACAAACAATCCAATTGCTGTTAATCGCTTTGCATCCGATAAGAGATTTCCATCACTATCTTTCTTATCATTCATCGTTTTAAACTTGATAATCGTAAAGATTTTACCATTTTTTCCTGGTCGAAGTTGGAAGAAAAAAGGTTTTCCATTATTGGCAAAAAACAATAAAATCGTAACCAATAAAAAAATGGGCGAGAAAATAACAAAACCTAATAAGGCCGATAAAAAATCGAAAAAAGGTTTTATTAAAGATGGATACATGGTAATTATTTTTACTTCGTGTCAAATGTACGATATTCTGCTAAAATCGCTTCCCAAACCAATTTTTGATTGTATTTGGAAACTATCATTTGTCGGCAGTTCTTTTTCATTTCATTAGCTAACGACGTTTCGCTTGCCATTTTTTTCATCGCATCGAAAAGCGCATTTTCATTTTTAACCGGAATAATTAATCCATTACAATTGTTTTCAATAATTTCGTTACAACCATTGATATTGCTCACAATGCTTGGCAATTGCATCGCTCCAGCTTGTAGTACAACATTCGGAAAACCTTCGCGGTAACTCGGAAAAACCAAACAATTGGAAATGGCAAAATAAGGTCGGACATCATTTTGAAATTCAACAGAAAGAATTGCCGAATTGGCATTGATGCTATTAATTGTTGACGGAAATAAAGGATCCAAATCATCCTCAAAATTACCAATCAACAGCAATTTTATAGTTGGAATTTCTGTTTGTAGTTTTTGAAAAGCAACAATCAATTCATTAATTCCTTTGTCTTTTACTAATCGTCCAACAAAGAGAAATACAAAATCATTTGCTGCAATTGAAAGTTCATTTTTAAGAGTAACTTTTTGTTCGTCTGAAATCAAATTTGGATTAAAATAATCGGTATCGATTCCGTTAGAACTTCCATTGGCAATCACTTTTAACTTATCGTTTTCACAGAAATTATTATGTTTTATGATTTCTAAAAGTCCGTTCGAATTGGGATAGACTTTTGTGGCGCAACTGTACGTTTGCTTTTCTACAAAATTTAAAATTTTTCTTTTAAATCCATATGCTTCCAGTAATGGCAATCCAGCAACGGTGTGCAATCGAACGGGAACTCGAGCGAGTTTTGCAGCTAACATTCCGACGATTCCCGCTTTTGGTGTATGTGTATGAACAATAAATGGCTTGGTTTTTTTTAGAAAAAAATACAACTTAATAACTGCTAAAACATCTTGTAGCGGCGTAATTTTTCGGGTCATTTCTAACGGGAAAACGCCGACGTTTTGAGATTTTCCTAGTTTTTCTAAATTTTGTTTTTCGGAAGAAACAGCTGTAACATCATAGTGTGAACTCATAAACTGCAATTGTCCCGAAAGTAATTTTTCGAGAGAAATCGGAATTGTAGTAATGCGTATGAGTTTATTTTTCATAAGTCGCTGTGTACCATTTTTGAAAGCAGAAATACGTCCATACTCGAAACGTAGCATCTATTTTTCCTTGAATGTGATTGTTAACCATGTTCGAAACAACCTCAAAATTGAAAATATTTTGCTTTTCAATAAATGATTTTTCACAATACCAAAGCAATTCGCTTTTTAGATTTTCGCGAAGCCAATCTCCAACAGGAACACCGAATCCTTTTTTCGATTTGTTCAAAAAATCTTTAGGAAAATACTGCTGAAAAGCTTCTTTCAAAATGTGCTTTTTGTCCCAACCGTTGATTAAATAATCTTCCGGAATCTGATTGGTGAAATTCCATATTTCTTTATTTAGAAAAGGAGCTCTGCATTCTAATGACGTTAACATACTAGTTCTGTCGACTTTCACTAACATATCGCCTTCTAAACTAATAATTTTATCAATGTTTCTAAAATCGGTAATCGACTTATTGTTGCTTCCTATTTTAGATTTGTAATATTCTAAACAATCTTTATAAAACCAATCCGAATTTAAAAGTTCTTTGACTTCAGCTTCGGTAAAACCTAAAGAAATAATATTGTAATAAAAATCGCCTTCATAGCTTATTGCTTTTAAAAGTCGGTTTAACTTAAAACGTTTTCCTCTTTTATCATCTTTGGTATGCAATAATTTTTCAATCGATTTGGATATAAAATGATGCGCGTTTTTCGGAATAATTTGGGTGTACTTTTGATTTAGTTTCCCCATATAATATTTGTTGTAACCGCCAAAAACCTCATCGCCACCATCGCCTGTTAAAGCCACTTTTACAAATTCTTTAGTTTTATTTGCTACAACATAACTCGCCAAACTCGATGAATCGGCGAATGGTTCGTCAAAATTTAAAAGAATTTCGTCAATATTGTTTGTTAAATCTTTTTCAGAAATGATAAACTCGTGGTGATTGCTGTTGATTAGTTTGGTAACGGCTCGTGATTTATCCGATTCATCGAACGATTTCTTTTCAAAACCTATTGAAAAAGTATCAATTTTTGAATTGGAATGTTGCGACAAACACAATGAAACAATAGACGAATCAACTCCGCCAGAAAGAAAAGTTCCAATTGCGACATCCGAAATAGAGCGCGAAATAACACTTTCCTGAACCAAATCATGTGTTGTTTTTATACTTTCTTTTTTGGATTGCTTTTCGATTTTCTGAAAATTTTGTTCGATTTCATGTATAGAAAAATCAAAAGTTGTACAATCAAATTCGAGATAATTATTGGCTTCTAACTTGTGAACGTTTTGATAAATTGAAAACGGCGCTGGGATATACGTCAGTTCAAAATACAAATTCAGTGCTTGAACATTGATTTCTGGTTTTGATGGTAAAATTTCCATCATCGATTTTAATTCGGAACTCCAAATAAAAGTATCCTCACTTTTAGTATAATACAACGGTTTTTCACCAAAAAAATCGCGCGCAATAAAAACTTTATTTAGTGTTTTGTCATAGATGGAAAACGCAAACATACCGTCGAGCATAGCAAACGATTGTACGCCGTATTTTTCATACAATTTCACAACCACTTCAGTATCACTTTTAGTGGTAAACGAAACACCTTCCTTTATTAACGCAGCTTTTAATTCTTTAAAATTGTAAATTTCACCATTAAAAAGAATTACTTTTTGTTGGTCTTCGGTATAAATCGGTTGCTTACCGGTACTTAAGTCAATAATTGATAATCGCCGCATTGCCATTGCGATAGTGGTTTTATCATTTTCGATAAAAAAACCATCTTCGTCGGGACCGCGATGCAAAATTTTCGCATTCATTTTTTCTACAACCGAAGTTATAGTAGCAATTGAGGCGTTGTTTTTTGCGATATATCCGTTAATTCCACACATAAATTATAGCAACGATTGGTAAAGTTCGATATGATTTTCGATCATGTTTGAGATGTCAAATTGTTGTGCTCTTAGCAAACCATGGTTTACAGCAGCATCGTATTTATTCTTATCATTTAATAGTTCTAAAATAATTTGCGATAAAGCTATGTTATTTTGAAAAGGAAATAACAATTTTACCTCATCAACAATTTCTCTTAATCCAGGTACATTTGAAGCTACAAATGGTTTTCCAGATGCTAATCCTTCGATACAAGATAGTGATAATCCTTCATATTGGGAAGATAAAATTACTATGTCTGTTGTCTTTAACAAATTGAGAATATCCATTCGTACTCCTAAAAAATGGACTCTGGAATTTAAGTTCAATTGATTCACTAATGCTTTACATTTTTCTAATAAAACACCTTGACCAGCCAATAGCAAATGTACATTTTCTGGTAGGTTTTTTAATGATTTAATAACTGTTGCTTGGTCTTTTGGGAATTGAAAAGAGGCCACTTGAAGTAACAGTTTTACATCATCTGGTAATCCTAAATTTAATGCTGATTTTGTGTAGGATTTGGATTGATTGATTTTGTTCAGGTCAATTCCGTTTTGAATTACAACAAAT
>JAYVFV010000108.1:0-14682 GCA_043772885.1 Flavobacteriales bacterium | reverse complement strand
TTGACATTCCGAATTGCGCTTTTGGAGCTGTAATTTCAGAACTTTCGGGCAATTCTTGATTTTCTCCCGGAATAGCATCTTTTATTCTGTTGTATTCCTCTTCATTAATACTCCAAATATTATAGGTTGTTGTAATATCGCGTAACATCAATCCGTAATGCCAATCATTTCGTTCAAATTGCAGTCCGATATCAAAACCAAATCCCCATGAACTGGCGAATTTACCAATAATTCTACGAATTACTTTTGCATTTACACCGTATTGAAATCCGGGAACTTGCAATTTTTTAGCATACGAAAATGTCAATCCGTAATCGGATGTAGAAAACAAGCTAATTCTATTGTAATCGATATTTCCGTCGCCATCGATAAGTTCGGTTGTATTTAAAATATCATCAACACCAAATCTGATTATTGAAATTCCCCAAGCACTTCGATCGTCAATTGGTTTGGCATAAGCGATGTAATCGTATTGTGCAATATTGGCAAAATAGCTGGCGTGCATTAAGGAAACCTGACCGTCTTGGAGGTGAACCAATCCGGCGGGATTCCAATATCCTGAATTGACATCATTAGTATTCGCTGTTACGGCATTCGACATTCCGAGAGCTGCTGCGTCGACACCGATGCTCATAAACTCATTAGAATATTTTCTAAAAGCCTGGCCAAAAGTTAAAGAAGAAATTAAAAGTAGAACTAAGCAATTCTTTTTACTCACAATTTTAATATTGATTTTAAAGGTGTTCGTGAACCTCGGGTTGCTCATAAGTAGTATTTTCTTTTAGTATTCTTGAACCCTCGGTTTCAAAACAATTTTTTTTCAAAAATATAAATTTTTATTGTCTTACTTCTTCCAATTGTAAGATTAAATACAATTGTTTTTCAAGTAATAAAAAATCTCTTATAAAACGTACTTCTCTATAAGTTATTGTACTAAATTTGTTTTTTGAAAAACCAATCTGATGAACATAAAAAAGCACATTCCCAACTTTCTAACGCTTCTTAATTTACTGTGTGGTTGTATTGCCATCGTTTTTATTGCTGACTTTAGATTTGATTTGGCTTTCTATTTTGTTTGTTTGGGAATCTTCTTCGATTTTTTTGATGGATTTTTCGCTAGAAAATTTGGCGTTTCCGGACCGTTAGGTGTCCAATTGGATTCGTTGGCAGATATGGTGACAAGTGGTGTAGCACCTGGGTTTGTTGTTTTTAAATTATTGTCTGATGCGGATTGTTTTGGTGCTGAAAGTGTGTTGCCTTATTTGGGTTTTATAATTACACTCGGCGCCTGTTATCGTTTGGCGAATTTCAATATTGATACGCGTCAATCGGATTCTTTTATTGGTTTACCAACGCCAGCGAATGCTCTTTTTTTTATGAGTTTGCCTTTGATTAACATTGCTTTCTATGATGATAATTTTTCTGGAGTGATTTACAACAAGTGGTTATTAGTTGCACTTGTATGGATTAGTGCCTACGTTATGAATGCTGAAATTCCGCTATTCTCGTTAAAAATTAAAGATTTTAGTTTTCAGAAATACAAGTTGCAGATTGGGTTTTTAGCAGCTTCTGTAATTATGTTATTGGTTTTTCAATATCTAGCAATTCCTTTAATTATTATTCTTTATGTTTTAGTATCGGTCATAAATAATATGTTGACGAAAAAGTAGTTGCATAGTCATTGCGAGGTACGAAGCAATCTCATCAAGTGATTCAGATTATGAAATTTCTCCTTCGTCGAAATGACAAGATTAAAAACAAATCGTATTACAAAAACTAATCTCCGTTTTTATCCATCGTGTAAAGGATAGTTATCCATTAGAATTCGATTTTCTTTTTACGCAATTCGAAGTTTTGACCAAGATACACACGTCGTACCATTTCATCTTCTACCAATTCTTCTGGAATTCCGGCTTTAAGGATTCCACCTTCAAACATCAAATATGTTTTATCGGTAATCGCAAGCGTTTCCTGAACATTGTGATCGGTAATGAGAATTCCGATGTTTTTGTTTTTTAATTGTGCTACAATGCGCTGAATGTCTTCTACAGCAACAGGGTCAACTCCGGCAAACGGCTCATCCAATAAAATAAATTTTGGATCGGTTGCCAAACAACGGGCTATTTCTGTTCTTCTTCTTTCACCACCTGAAAGTAAATCGCCACGATTGGTACGAATGTGTTCCAATCCAAATTCGGCAATCAAACTTTCCATTTTTGCTATTTGTTCTTCTTTGGTGTGTTTGGTAAGTTGTAAAACACTTAGAATATTATCTTCAATACTTAATTTTCTAAAAACAGACGCTTCTTGTGCCAAATAACCAATTCCGTTTTGTGCTCTTTTGTACATTGGAAACTCGGTGATATCCATATCGTCGAGATAAATATTACCGGAATTTGGTTTCACCAAACCAACAATCATATAAAAAGAAGTGGTTTTTCCGGCACCATTCGGACCTAATAATCCAACGATTTCTCCCTGATTTACTTCCACAGAAATACCTTTTACGACACTTCTTCCTTTGTAGGTTTTAACTAAATTTTCGGCTCTTAATTTCATATTTTTTTAGTGTCTGAGTTGCTGAGTGACTGAGCAGCTGAGTTTTTATTCTGTACAAATAAACAAAAATGATTTATTTGATTTATGCTTTTAACTTCAAATTTGGAAACTTCCATCTTCCATCTTCTAACTTCCATCTTCCAATGCTTCCCAAAATTCATATGCTTTTCGTAAATGCGGAATAACAATGGTTCCGCCAACTAAAGTCGCAATTCCCATCGCTTCCATCATTTCTTCTTTGGTGATTCCTATTTTATGACTTGTTTCTAAATGGTATTTGATGCAATCATCACAACGCAAAACCGCCGAAGCTACTAATCCTAAAAGTTCTTTCGTTTTTACATCTAAAGCTCCTTCCGCGTAAGCGTTAGTATCCATATTAAAAATACGTTTTACTATCTTATTGTTATCGGCTAACAATTTTGCGTTCATTTTAGAACGATAGTCGTTGAATTCTTCTACTATATTACTCATTTGTGTTTTTTTTATCTTCCTCTGCCTTACTAATTGCTAATTGTTTTTTATGCACTACAGACGAAATTACTATACTTATTTCATATAAAAGTAATAAAGGAATGGCAACAATAATTTGACTTACCACATCAGGCGGAGTAACAATGGCGGCCAAAACCAACACGAGAACAATGGCATAGCGCCGGTAATCTTTTAAAAATTTCGGAGTAACCAATCCTAATTTGGTTAAAAAATAAATTATTATCGGTAATTCAAAAAACAATCCGCAAGCAATCACAGATGTTTTTATCATTCCGATGTAGGATTGAACATTGAATTCGTTTTTAATTTCCGGACTAACAGTAAACGTTGCAAAGAAATTAATCGACATCGGAACAATAACATAATAGCCAAACAGAACGCCTAAAAAGAATAAAAAGGAAGTAGCAAACATAAAAGATTTGGCGTTTTTTTGTTCTTTTTCATATAAAGCGGGTTTGATAAACTTCCAGAATTCCCAAAGAATGTAAGGAAATGCAAGTATAAATCCGACGGTAATGCATGTCCAGACAAGCAAAGAAACCTGACCTTCTACATCGGTGTTCTGAATGACAAACGGTAATTCGGTCACACAAAAACTCTCTACACCAATGGCTTTAGATAATTCACAAAAAAAATGATAGGTAATAAAGTTGGGATCTTTTGGACCAAAAAGAATTTCATTAAAAATAAAATCACTAAAAAAAAACGCACCAATGGCAACAATTACAATCGCCAATGAACTTCTCACCAAAAGCCATCGCAACTCTTCAAGATGATCAAGAAATGACATTTCTTTTTTTACTTTTTCTGCCATTATACGATTCCCTCCTTTAAGATGTCATGCAAGTGAAGTACACCTTTGTATTCATCTGCTTCAAGAACGACAAGTTGTGTTATCGAATATTGTTCTAAAACATCCAAAGCATCACTAACCAATTCGGATGATTGAATCATTTTCGGATTTATCGTCATGATATCTTTTGCGGTCAAGCCGGATATCGTTTCCGTTTTATTCAACATTCTACGGATATCACCATCCGTAATAATTCCGATTACTTTATTATTTTCAATTACAGCGGTTACTCCCAATCGTTTTTCAGAAATTTCAACAATAACATTTTTAACACTAGCGTCGGATGCAACCATTGGTTTGTGATTAGTATCTAACATATCTCGAACACGAAGTAATAATTTTCTACCCAATGCACCGCCAGGATGATAATTCGCAAAATCGGCACTGGTGAAATTTCGCATTTCCATCAGGCAAACGGCTAGAGCATCACCCATTACTAGTTGCGCCGTGGTACTGTTTGTCGGCGCCAAATTATTCGGACACGACTCGCTTTCCACGTAAGTGTTCAAAACATAATCCGATTCTGTTCCTAAAAACGAAGTAGGATTTCCAGTTATAGCGATTAATTTGTTTCCAAAACGTTTTAATAATGGTACCAATACTTTTATTTCTGGACTGTTCCCGCTTTTTGAAATACAAATCACCACTTCGTCGGGTTGCAACACACCTAAGTCGCCATGAATCGCTTCAGAAGCATGTAGAAAAATAGAAGGCGTTCCAGTTGAATTTAAAGTCGCAACAATTTTTTGAGCAATAATAGCACTTTTACCAATTCCGGTAATAATTAGCCGGCCTTTTGAATTATAGATAATTTCAACAGATGCTACAAAGTTAGTATCAATAAATTCAGTCAGTTTAGCAATTGACTGACTTTCAGAAGAAATTGTTTTTTTTGCGGATGCAATAATATTTTCTTTGGATATCAAAATAGAATTGTTATAAAATTTGTATTAATAAAAGAAAGTTGTATATTTATAGTTGCAAATTTATGTAAAAATACCTTTAAAGTTAGAATGAATTTAAACGAAATTGACATACACAAAGAATTAAAAAAATATTTTGGCTTTAACCAGTTCAAAGGGTTACAAGAACAAGTAATAAAAAGTATCCTAGCAAAAAATAACACTTTTGTTATTATGCCCACTGGTGGTGGTAAATCACTTTGTTATCAATTACCTGCATTAATTCAAGAAGGGACAGCAATTGTGGTTTCGCCATTAATTGCGTTGATGAAAAATCAAGTTGATGCCATTCGCGGTGTATCTTCAGAAAACGGAATTGCACATGTACTAAATTCCTCACTTACTAAAACCGAAATCAATCAAGTTAAAAAAGATATTACTTCAGGAATTACCAAATTACTGTATGTTGCTCCTGAGTCATTAACCAAAGAAGAATACATCGAGTTTTTACAAAGCGTGATCATTTCTTTTGTAGCGATTGATGAAGCGCATTGTATTTCCGAATGGGGACATGATTTTAGACCAGAATATCGAAATTTAAGAGCGATTATTAAACAATTAGGAGACGTGCCTGTTATTGGATTAACAGCAACGGCAACTCCAAAAGTGCAAGAAGACATTCTGAAAAATTTAGATATGTCGGATGCTACTACATTTAAAGCGTCTTTTAATCGTCCAAATTTATTTTATGAAGTACGTACTAAAACCAAAAATATCGAATCGGATATTATTCGTTTTATAAAACAAAATAAGGGTAAATCGGGAATTATTTATTGTTTAAGTCGTAAAAAAGTGGAAGCTATTGCCGAAGTATTACAAGTGAATGGTATTAGTGCCGTTCCGTATCACGCAGGTTTAGATGCAAAAACACGTGCCAAGCACCAAGACATGTTCCTTATGGAAGATGTTGAAGTGGTAGTTGCTACCATCGCTTTCGGAATGGGAATTGACAAACCTGATGTGCGTTTTGTAATTCACCATGATATTCCGAAATCCCTCGAAAGTTATTATCAGGAAACAGGTCGTGGAGGACGTGATGGTGGTGAGGGTCATTGTATGGCGTACTATTCGTATAAAGACGTTGAAAAACTCGAAAAATTTATGTCGGGCAAACCCGTTGCCGAACAGGAAATTGGTTACGCATTATTGCAGGAAGTGGTGGCGTATGCCGAAACATCCATGTCGAGACGTAAGTTCTTATTGCATTATTTCGGAGAAGAATTCGATAGTGAAACGGGTGATGGTGCCGATATGGACGACAATGTTCGTAATCCAAAAGTAAAAGTAGAAGCCAAAGACAATGTAAAAAAATTATTAGAAGTAGTTCGTGACACTAAAAATTTATACAAGTCCAAAGAAATTGTATTTACATTAATAGGTAGGGTTAACGCGACAATTAAAGCCCATCGAACCGATACGCAAAAGTTCTTTGGATGTGGAAGCGATCAAGAAGAACGCTATTGGATGGCGTTAATTCGTCAGGTTTTAGTAGACGGATTATTATCAAAAGATATTGAAACCTACGGTATTTTAAAAGTTTCCGACAAAGGATTGGATTTTATAAAAAATCCAGTTTCTTTTATGATGTCGGAAGATCATGAATACAATGAAATAGAAGATGATGCTATCGTTACAGCAGCAAAATCATCAGGAACAGCCGACGAAGCTTTGATGACAATGTTGCGCGATTTGCGAAAAAAAGTAGCGAAAAAATTGGGAGTTCCTCCGTTTGTTGTTTTTCAAGATCCTTCATTAGAAGATATGGCTTTGAAATATCCAATTACGATGGATGAATTGATAAATATTCATGGTGTAGGAGAAGGGAAAGCCAAAAAATATGGAAAGGAATTTATTGAACTTATCAATCGTTATGTTGAAGACAACGATATCATTCGTCCCGATGATTTGGTTGTTAAGTCAACCGGAGCCAATTCGGTAAATAAATTATACATCATCCAAAATATTGATAGAAAATTGTCGCTTGACGATATTGCTTCTGCAAAAGGAATGAATATGGATGCACTTTTAAAGGAAATGGAGCAAATAGTGTATGCCGGAACCAAATTAAATATCAAATATTGGGTGGATGATTTACTCGATGATGATCAGCAAGAAGAAATTCATGAGTACTTTATGGATTCCGAATCCGATAAAATCGAAGATGCGCTCAAAGAATTTGATGGTGATTATGATATTGATGAATTGCGATTGATGCGTATTAAGTTTATTAGTGAAGTAGCTAATTAATTGATAATTGACAATGAACAATTGATAATGCTTTCTTTGCGAATAAACAAAAAACACACTGATGAATCGGTCTTTAATTGTTAATTATCCATTAACCATTGTCAATTGAAAACAACTCTCCACGATGTGGTTTTAAAAAATCGCGAACTTGAATCATATTTTCATCGGTAACTACCATAAAAGCAATAGCATACAATCCATTTTTAATTTCAAATCCTGTTATGTTAATGAGAAATTTTTCCATTGCAATGTATTCTTTTAAATGAATTTCATGATGTTCTGCCGTTTTAGCGGCTGCTTCTCCACGAAAATCCCAAATCAATTTTATTTTTCTCGACATGGTCTACTTTTCAACGTTGTTATGTAACAAAATTACAATAACAATTTTCAAATTACTATTTTTGACAAAAATCAATTTATGCCTCGCGAATTTCAATCTCAAGTTACACCAGAAATAGCTTCCAACGATGTGCTACTTAAAGCGCATGTTGCCAAACATTTTGCTGTTGTAGTAAATGAAATTCAAAAGGTAGTGGTTCAAAAGCGCTCTATTGATGCGCGGCAAAAAGCGATTAAATTCAATATTAAAGCGACGGTTTTCTTTAAAGGAGACCATTTTATAGAACAAAAAATCACACTTCCCGAATATAAAAACGTGTCCAATGCACAAGAAGTAATAATTGTTGGCGCTGGTCCAGCTGGATTATTTGCAGCGTTACAGCTTATAGAATTGGGATTAAAACCCATCGTTATCGAACGCGGAAAAGATGTTCGTGGCCGTCGTCGCGATTTAAAAGCAATAAATGTCGATCACGTCGTTAACGAAGATTCTAATTATTGTTTTGGAGAAGGAGGAGCCGGAACCTATTCGGATGGAAAACTATACACGCGTTCTAAAAAACGTGGCGATGTAGATCGAATTCTACAATTGTTAGTTGGATTTGGAGCTTCAGATGAAATTTTAGTCGAAGCACATCCACACATTGGAACCAATAAATTACCACAAATTATTCAGGATATTCGAGAAAAAATTATCGAATGTGGCGGTCAAGTTTTATTTGAAAAACGAGTGACCGATTTCATTATAAAAAATAATGAAATTCAAGGAATAGTAACGCAAACTGGAGAAACCATTACTGCCAATAAAGTGATTCTTGCCACAGGTCATTCGGCTCGTGATATATTTGAATTGTTGGATAAAAGAAAAGTTGTAATCGAAGCCAAACCTTTTGCTCTCGGAGTTCGTGCTGAACACCCACAGGAATTGATAGATAAAATTCAGTATTCTTGTGATTTTCGTGGGGACTATTTGCCGCCAGCACCGTATTCGATTGTGAAGCAAGTCAATGGTCGTGGCATGTATTCGTTTTGTATGTGTCCGGGTGGCGTTATTGCGCCATGCGCTACGAGTCCGGGAGAAGTAGTCACCAACGGTTGGTCGCCATCCAAAAGAGATCAAGCTACAGCTAATTCTGGAATTGTAATCGAATTAAAGCTAGAAGATTTTCAACCGTTTGCAAAGTTCGGCGCTTTAGCCGGAATGGAATTCCAAAAAGCAATCGAACAAAAAGCGTGGCATTTAGCAGGAGGTACTCAAAAAGCGCCTGCACAGCGCATGGTCGATTTTACGCAAAATAAAGTTTCTACCTCGATTCCTAAAACATCCTATGTTCCTGGAACGACTTCTGTCGAAATGGGAGAAGTTTTCCCAGGATTTCTTTCTCAAATTTTACGGGAAGGATTCAATGAATTCGGAAAATCAATGAAAGGATATTTAACCAATGAAGCCATTCTTCACGCTCCAGAAAGTAGAACATCATCGCCAGTTCGTATTCCAAGGGATAATGAAACATTAGAACACGTTCAAATTAAAGGATTGTATCCGTGTGGTGAAGGAGCAGGGTATGCAGGTGGAATTATTTCTGCCGCTATCGATGGTGAAAAATGTGCCTTAAAGGTTGCTGAAGTTTTAAAATAAAAATTTTTGCAATAAAAAGTAGGGTGTTGTTATTTAGAGTTGTCTAAACTATGAACATTAAATTAAATTGCTATGAAAAAAATTAAGATTTTAGTAGTATTAGTGACCATTTCGGTTGCTGCTTTTTATTCTTGTACGGATAATAATCCGATTGAAAATGAAGTCATTACTCAAAAAAGCATTGCTGCAAGAACAGCAATGAATGAATTGAAAATTGCCAACAATATCACCGATAAGAATGGCAACAGCACCACATCAAATCCGTTTTGTTTTGAATTTGTCTATCCAATTACCTTAACCTACAATACTGGAACTACACTTACGGTAACCTCTTTACAAGGATTATTGACTATTTTGGCAGGTGAAAATCCTGCTTTATTCATAGACGGAATTTCGTTTCCTTTTCAAGTAATGCATGGTGGTGCTATCCACACTATAAGTACAGAAAGTCAATTTATTTCATTACTAATAAGTTGTGGCTTTAATACCATAAATATTGATTTATTAAATTCATTTTGTTTTGATATCGTTTTTCCAATTACAGTTGTAAACGCTAACAATGAAAATATTACCATTACTTCATTGCAGCAATTCGCTGCTTATTTGAATAATTCAACTAATGGACAGGTGCAGATTGTTTTTCCTATTTCGGTTACTTATCAAAATCAAACGGTAGTTATTCACAATATATATGAAATGTACCAAATGATAAACAATTGCGATGATTGTATTTGCATGCAAGTGTACGAACCAGTCTGTGTACATACGCCAACTGGAATTGTAGAATACGGAAACATCTGTTACGCACAATGTGCCGGATTTACACAAAATGATTTGGTTCCTTGCAATCCCGCATCAACGTGCAGCATTACGAATTTGACGGTGTCTACGGGTGCTTGTAATACTAATGCCACAGGAATGTTCCCTTTAACAATCAATTTTTCTCACACCAATGCACCAGGAACTAACTTTGAAGTTCGTAACGAATCCAATGCTTTGATAGGAACGTATCCACTTTCATTACTTCCATTAACCATTGAGCATTATTCAAGCCTTTCTAATGGTAGCACAGTAAGAGTAAGATTGGGAAGTAATTGTGCAGAAGCAGTACAATTCAATGTTCCAGATTGCAACAATTGTGGTTGTCCTCCAGTTTTTAATCCGGTTTGTGTTCAAACTTCGACTGGCATTATGCAATTCAATAGTGCTTGTATAGCCACTTGTTCAGGGTATTCAGCTACTAGTTTTGTAACTTGTCCAACATCTAATTTCAGTACACAATTGGGGACTTGTTTCAGTATTTCGTATCCAGTTCAGGTGCAATTTCAAGGAGCACTTGTTACGGTGACATCCAATTCACAATTGTTACAATATTATTTCCCAGCACAAGGACCAATTCCAGCTTTCGTTTATCCGATAACAATTACTTTTGGTAATCAAACAGTTACAGTTACTAGTCAAGCTGCATTCCAGAGTTTAATAAGTGCCAATTGTAATTAATATGAAGAAGAGAAATATATAATAATTGGGTTAAGTTAGTATTGCCACATATCCTTGAAAAAAGATATGTGGTTGTACTTTTTAAAGTATATGAATCAAACCAACCAAAAATCGTGTTCCCATTTGTGTGATGAGGCAGTTTTTAAAGCTGTTTTTGATTCGTATTTTAAATTGTTGCGGAATTTCTTAATCTACAAATTCAAAAATATTGAAAGAGCAGAAGACACCGCACAAAACGCTTTTGTTATACTTTGGGAAAATTGTGGAATGCTGCAACCCGAACAAGCCAAAAGCTTTTTATATACAACGGCAATTCGTCTTTCGCTCAATTTAATAAAACACGATAAAATTGTTACTAATTTTGAATTGCAATCCAAGCCAAGCGAAACGCATCAAGAATCGCCCGAATTTTTATTAGAAGAAACAGAGTTAAAAATCCGATTGGAAAAAGCGATTAACGATTTACCCGAAAAGCAACGAACGGTTTTCTTAATGAATAGATTTGATAATCAATCCTACACCGAAATCGCTGCCGTATTGGATTTATCAGTAAAAGCAGTAGAAAAAAGAATGCATTTGGCGTTGTTGTCATTGCGAAAAGTAGTAAAAAACGTCTAAAAGAAGGAGTATGAAAATTGAAAATGAAAATTACTTATCCGATTGGTTAGCAGACAAAATTTCTGATGATCAATTGCAACAATTGATTTCTGAAGATGATTTTTTAGCTTTTCAAAAGATTAAGAATGCGCTCCAAAACTATATGGTTTCGGAACCCAATATGGAGCATAATTTTGCTGCCATTAAAGAAAAATATACTACTAAAAAAACAGTAAAGCCAAGAAGCGTCATTCCGATGTGGAGTTATGCTGTTGCCGCAAGTCTACTTTTGTTCTTTGGGTTGTACCAATTTTATTTTTTCTCTAATGAAGTGCAAACTGATTTCGGATTTACAAAAACCATCGTTTTAAAAGACAACTCCCATGTTACTTTAAATGCGAAATCAAAGGTTTCTTATCCTAATTGGTTCCAATACAACCGAAATATTCGATTGGAAGGAGAAGCATTCTTTGAAGTACAAAAAGGAAGCTCTTTTACCGTATCAACTGCTCTTGGAAATATAAAAGTTTTGGGAACCAAATTTAATGTTTCTTCTTTTTCTGATTATTTTGAAGTGATTTGTTACGAAGGAAAAGTCAGGGTAGAAGCCAACAAAAAAGCGACTATTTTAACCAAAGGGGAAAGTGTGCGTTTTTACAATGCCACTTTTGAAAATTGGGCTGACGAAACTCCTAAAAAACCACTGTGGATTAGTGGAGAAAACACGTTTAAAAACGTACCGATGAAATATGTTTTTTCCAAATTTAAAAACCAATATAATGTTGATATAGCTTTTCCAAAAAGTATTGAAGGAATTAAATTCACTGGAAGTTTTGCCAATGCTGATATTGAAACCGCACTGAAATCGATATGTATTCCATTGCATTTAAACTATTCCAATACTACTTCTAGAAAAATTCAAATTTCAGAATGAAACAGGTAATTTCTATTTTTTTACTACTGCTTTTTCTTCAAAATTCGTGGGCACAAAACCCGAGCGCTAGCGAACTGGCAAAGCAAATCGAAAAACATCCCTTTGTGTATACTTCTGAAAAAATGGAAAAAGTGCTTCACGATGTTGAAACGAAATTCAAAATCAAGTATTCTTATATCGACAGTGTGATTGCTGTAAAGAAAATCACCTTGCCTAAAAAGCGCTATTCTTTATCCGAAATAAATCAAAAAATAGCAATTCAAACAGAGTTAAAATTCACCAATATTGACAATCGATTTTATGCTATTTCGGATGAAAAAGGAAACGATTCTATTAAAAAATATTTCCTTGATGAAATTATTGTGGAAGGTTTTTTAGCAACCGGAATCAATAAAACAAATCAGAAATTTACGATTTATCCACAAAAAGTAGAAACCTTGCCAGGTGTCACCGATGCCGATATTTTACTTTCGTTGCAACAATTACCCGGAGTTAAAAGTCCGAATGAAACGGCAAGCGGATTGCATGTACGTGGCGGAACTTCCGATCAGAATTTAATTTTGTGGGACGGCATTCGATTGTATCATCCGGGACATTTATTCGGAATGATTTCGGGAATAAATCCGAATGTACAACAAACCGTCAATTTCTACAACAAAGCCACAAATCCAAAATTTGGAGAACGAATTAGTAGTATTATCGATATCAAAACGAGCGATAAAATTGAAGATAAGTTAAAAGTTTCTGTTGGCGTAAATGCTTTAAATGCCGATGTGTATATCAAAGCGCCATTGTATAAAGATAAATTAGGTTTACAGGTATCGGCAAGAAAATCGTATACGCAATGGTTACAAACGCCCACATTTAATCAATTGGCTGAAAAAGTATTTCAGAATACCAATTTCGATGATTTTAATGATCAAAACCAATTGGAATTTCAAGATTATTCGGCAAAATTAAATTACAAACCCAATTCGAAAACGGAGTTGTCTTTGACAGCATTGCTTATAGATAATAATCTCGATTTTAAAAATGAAATTCCGAATTACAGTGTGAACTCTCAAAAAATGACCATTCAAAATTATGGTTATAGTTTGAATTGGATGCAAAAATACGGTTCCAAATTGTCGCAAAAAACAACACTTTTTTATTCGTTTTATGATTTTGATTATGGAAAAAAGCAGCAATACAATCCCACACAATTTGAAGCTTTTAAAAAGTTAAACAGAGTTATTGATTCGGGATTGGAGTTGAATTTTGCCTATGCTTTTCGAGATAATCTGAATTTGGATTTTGGATATCAGGCGATGGGAAATGATATTTCGCACTTGTTTAATAGTTACAATCAGGATATCGGAATCGATTTGAGTTTGAAACATCTCTACACTATTTCCCATATTGGCTATTGGTTTTTGAAATACGATATTGGAAAATGGAATCTGAATGCTGGTGCACGATACAATTATTATAGTACTTTAAAATCGGATAGCTTTGAACCGCGGATTTTAATTCAGAAACGCTTTTCCAATGCTTTTGTTTGGCAAGTTTCGTATGAAAGAAAAAGTCAGATTTTGAGTCAGGTTAATGAGAGTAATGCTAATGATTTGAGTTTGGAAAATTACGTTTGGGTGTTGTCTGAAAATAAAGATTATCCAATTCAAAAAGCCAATCAATTTACCACTGGATTTACGTTTAAGAGCCATCGTTGGTTGTTGGATGTGGATATGTATTACAAAACTATCAACGGAATCACAACACTAACATTTGGATTTTTAAATCAAAATGACATCAATAATCACAAAGGAAAAGGCTATACAAAAGGAATTGATGTTTTGCTTCAAAAGAGTGCTAAAACGTGGAGGGCATGGATGACGTATACTTTTCAGGAATCGAAAAATAAATTTGAAGAAGTCAACGACAACGTGTATTTTCAAATCAATTCTAACATTCAACATGCTTTGAATTTCGCTTTTAATAAAAAATGGAATAATTATTCGATTGCCTTGGGCTGGTTTTGGCATTCGGGAAAACCGTACAGTTCGTTGAATGATTCGGAACAGATTTCGTCGTTTAATACAGAAACTTTACCAGCGTATCACCGTTTGGATATTTCGGGAATGTATCAATTTTACGTGCAAAATTCCACTTCATTTAAAATAGGTTTTTCAATTTATAACGCTTATAATAATCACACTGTTATTAGTAAAGAATTCGAAAGAAAGTATGTGACTGTTGATGATTATATCAACCCAAAATATTCAGTTCAAAATTATTATTCATTGGGAATTACTCCTAATATTTTTTTAAGAATGAGTTTTTGATATTTAGATTATTGGATTTTTGGATGGTTCGATTATTCGATTGCTCTTTCTTACGATTTCGTCTTTCCCGCGTAGGCGGGAATCCATGTATCAAAAAATAGATTCCCGCCTACGCGGGAAAGACGCAGTAGTTTAATTTCGAAAAACCTAAAAATTAAAAGGTTCTTACGTAAAAAAACTCGCAAGTATTATCCTTGCGAGCTTTGCGTAAAATCTTTGCGCACTTTGCGGTTAAA
>JAYVFV010000107.1:0-4740 GCA_043772885.1 Flavobacteriales bacterium | reverse complement strand
AAATTTTTAAGGTTTTTTTATGGCAACTCCCTTCAGTTGGCTTCGTGCCTCGCCACTTCGGGTCAGGCTTTCCGCTGCAAGTCCTCGCTCATTCGTTCCTCATTCACTGTGGGCTTTTCGCTTTAATCCTTTTTGCAAAACGCACTACGAAAAAACTATAATAAAAAAAGACACTTCAAATTTGGATTTCTAAATTCATTTACTACATTTGTAATTCAAATACACAAAATGAACAATACATTAAACAATACTTGGTGGTGGAATAGTTTACGTCAAACGTCGTGAAATAGTCTACTATAAGTATATTTTAAAAATAAATATCAAAAAGGGCTTGTCAATCACGACAAGCCCTTTTTTATTTTAAAAATACAATTATGAAAAAATACAATCTACATACCCATTACAAACAAATCCTTGCCGATACGATTACTCCTGTGAGCATTTACCTCAAAATTAGAGATAAATTTCCGAATAGTTTGTTGTTGGAAAGTAGTGATTACCACACTGCCGATAACAGTTTCTCGTACATCTGCTGCAATCCCATCGCGTCCATAAAAATGGAGAACAATACCGTAACCACGAACTTTCCAGATGACACTTCTGAAAAAATAACGATTACTTCCGATACAAACATTCCGAAAATAATCGAAACATTCGCATCCCAATTCCAACAAGAAAAATCGCAGTTTAAATTCATAACTAACGGGCTCTTTGGTTTCATGAGTTACGATGCCGTTCAATACTTTGAAAAAATAAAAATCAGTAAAAAGAAAAACGATTTGGAAATTCCCGAAGTGTTTTATGCCGTGTATCAAAATATAATTGCCATCAATCACTTTAAAAATGAAGCGTATTTATTTTGCCACAGCATCGACAACAAAAATAATATTGCCGAAATTGAGCAAATCTTACAAATCAAATCGTTCGCCAGCTATACTTTTTCTAAAGTAGGGAGTTCGATTTCCAACTTAACCGACAACGAGTTCAAATCGAATGTAACGCTTGCCAAAAAACATTGTCATCGCGGTGATGTGTTTCAGTTGGTGCTGTCCAAACGATTTTCGCAAGCGTTCAAAGGCGATGAATTCAATGTTTACAGAGCGTTGCGCAACATCAACCCTTCTCCTTATTTGTTCTTTTTCGATTATGGGAATTTTAAAATCTTTGGTTCTTCTCCCGAAGCACAATTGATAATCAAAGATACTATTGCCGAAATTCATCCTATTGCTGGAACTTTTAAACGTACAGGAAACGATGAACAAGACGCCGAACTAGCCAAAAAATTAGCAGAAGATGCCAAAGAAAACAGTGAACATGTAATGTTGGTCGATTTGGCTCGCAATGATTTAAGTAGAAATTGCACTGATGTGAAAGTAGAAAAATACAAAGAAGTGCAGTTTTTCTCTCATGTCATTCATTTAGTTTCCAAAGTAACCGGAAAATTAAATGGCAGTTCGATGCAATTGGTTGCGAATACTTTTCCCGCTGGCACATTATCGGGTGCACCCAAACACAAAGCCATGCAACTCATCGAAGAAATCGAAAATACCAATCGAACGTTTTATGGCGGTGCCATAGGTTTCATGGACTTTGAAGGGAATTTTAATCATGCGATTATGATTCGGACTTTTCTATCAAAAAATCATCAATTGCATTACCAAGCTGGAGCCGGAATTGTAGAAAGCTCTACAGAAAACAATGAATTACAAGAAGTGTATAATAAATTAGGCGCGCTCAACAAAGCATTAGAAGTAGCCGAAACCATTTAATCCAAAACCATGAAATCGAAGATTCACGAATACAAAAAAATATTTAAATCATGAGTAAAAAGATAGTAGTCATCGACAATTACGACAGTTTTACGTACAATTTATTCCATTACTTAGAAGCTTTAAATGCTGAAGTAACTGTCTATAGAAACGACGAATTTGAGTTGGAAGAATTGCAAAAATTTGATAAAATACTGCTTTCTCCTGGCCCAGGAATTCCAGATGAAGCCGGATTATTAAAAGCAGTCATCCAAAAATATGCAACTAACAAAAGTATTCTCGGTGTGTGTCTTGGTCAACAAGCCATTGGTGAAGTTTTTGGCGGCAACTTAATCAATCTAGAAAAAGTCTATCATGGTGTGGCAACAAAAGTAACTATTGTGGTTGCAGACGAACCGCTTTTTGATAATTTACCTAACGAGATAGAAGTCGGCAGATACCATTCGTGGGTAGTTAGTGCAGAAGGTTTTCCGTCTGATTTAGAAATTACTTCGGTGGATGAAAACGGACAAATTATGTCGTTGCGCCACAAAACCTTTGATGTAAAAGGCGTTCAATTTCACCCCGAAAGTGTACTTACTCCTCACGGAAAACAAATTTTAGAAAACTGGATTAATTCGTAATTATCATGAAAACAATATTAAACCGATTAATAAATCACGAAACCTTATCCAAAGAAGAAGCTAAAAATGTTTTAGTAAATATCTCATCTGGACAATACAATCCGAGTCAAATTGCCTCATTCTTGACCATATTTATGATGCGAAATATAACGATTCAGGAGCTTTCTGGTTTTCGTGAAGCACTTTTAGAACTCTGCATTGCCATCGATTTTTCTGCCTATAATACTATCGATTTATGCGGAACTGGTGGCGATGGTAAAGATACTTTTAACATTTCTACACTAGCGTCATTTGTAGTTGCTGGTCATGGCATTCATGTAGCAAAACATGGCAATTACGGCGTTTCTTCCATTTCGGGATCGAGCAATGTCATGGAAAATTTAGGTGTAAAATTCAGTAATGAAAAAGACTATTTAACGCGATGTCTCGAAGAAGCGAATATTGCCATTCTTCATGCGCCTCTTTTCCATCCAGCTATGAAAAATGTGGGTCCTATTCGGAAAGAATTGGGTGTAAAAACATTTTTTAATATGTTAGGACCAATGGTAAATCCATCTTTTCCAAAAAATCAATTAGTTGGTGTTTTCAGTTTAGAACTGGCTCGAATGTACGCCTATTTATATCAAAATACCGATGTCAACTATTCCATTCTTCATGCTTTAGATGGTTATGATGAAATATCACTTACCGCCGACGCTAAAATCATAACAAAAACATCTGAAAGTATTGTAAACGCTAATGATTTTAATATATCCAAACTTTATTTTGAAGATATTAAAGGCGGCGAATCGATTGAAGAATCGGCGACAATTTTTATGAACATCATTTCAGGAAAAGGAACGGAAGCCCAACAAAATGTAGTTTGTGCCAACGCAGCTTTAGCCATTGCAACCGTCGAAAACTGTACTATTCCAAATGCAATTGTAAAGGCTAAAGAAGCATTACAATCGGGAAAAGCATTACAAAAATTACAAAAACTTCAACAACTAAGCCAAGCCTAATGACTATTTTAGATACCATAATCGCCTATAAAAAAAGAGAAGTTACTTTGAAAAAAAGTATCGTTTCGGTTTCGCAATTGGAGAATTCCGACCTCTTTAATTTGAAAACGAATTCACTACGCAAATCCATTCTGAATTCTCCTTTCGGAATCATAGCTGAACACAAACGCAGATCGCCATCTAAAGCTACAATCAATAACAATTTTTCTGTAGAAGAAGTAGCAAAAGGATATGAAAATGCTGGTGCTAGCGGAATATCGGTACTTACTGATAGTACTTTTTTTGGTGGTTCTTTAGACGATTTACTTTTTGCCCGTGCAAGTGTTCAAACACCTTTGTTACGCAAAGAATTCATTATTGATGAATACCAATTACTCGAAGCAAAATCATTTGGAGCCGATGCTATACTACTAATTGCGGCTGTTTTAACAAAAGAACAAATCAAACATTTATCAGCCTTTGCGCATTCTTTAGCTTTAGAAGTTATTTTAGAAGTGCATAACGTTGAAGAATTAGAAAAAAGTATTATGCCAAGTCTTGATATTATTGGTATCAACAACAGAAATTTAAAAACATTTGAAGTCAATTTACAAAATAGCATCGATGTGATATCGCATATTCCGGATGATTTTACAAAAATTTCAGAAAGTGGAATCCGCAAATCTGGCGATATCCTTTTATTAAAATCTCATGGATTTAATGGATTTTTAATTGGTGAGAACTTTATGAAAACTGATAATCCTGGGGGAAGTTTGGAACAATTCATAGCTTCTATTAGATGAAAATTCAAATCAAAATATGCGGAATGAAGTTTCCAGAGAATACAACTGAAATAGCAGCTTTACAACCTGATTATTTGGGCTTTATTTTTTATGCTAAATCGCCGAGATATGTTACAGATCAATTGCCTAAAATAAATGCTAAAATAAAAAAAGTGGGTGTTTTTGTCAATGCTGAATTTTTTGAAATAATGCAAAAAGCAAAAGAATACCAACTCGATTTTATACAACTTCACGGAGAGGAAACTCCTGAATTATGTCAAAAAATACAATCTAATTCACTTAAAGTAATAAAAGCTTTTAATTTAAGTAATACTTTTAATTTCAATATTTTAAATAATTATTTTGATAGTTGTAGTCATTTTTTATTTGACACCAAAGGAGAGCGTTATGGAGGCAACGGAAATACATTTGATTGGCAATTGTTAGAAAACTATCATTTATCAAAAACGTATTTTTTAAGTGGTGGGATTGGTATTGAAAATAGTAATCAAATTAAAGAATTTTTAAAAAATGATTACGCTAAAAACTGCATTGCAATTGATTGCAACAGTAAATTAGAAATAGC
>JAYVFV010000106.1:0-14789 GCA_043772885.1 Flavobacteriales bacterium | reverse complement strand
TTTAGGAATATTAGTTTAAAGCAATTCTATTTTTGAAAAAAGAAGTATTTTAGCAGCCAGGTTCTAGCCCAGATTGCAACGAAAATCCTTTTTATTTTTTTTTTAAAAAATAAAAAGATTGCAGTGTAAAGCTGGAAATAGCTTCAAATAAAAAATAAAAACGAAAAGACTATGGCATTAAACGAATACGATAACGAAGACCAAAGAATACAGGACAAATTAAAGCAAAAAACCTGGAACGAAATACGAACCAACGACTCATGGGCGATTTTTAAAATCATGTCGGAGTTTGTAAACGGCTACGAAAGCATGGCGCGAATAGGACCTTGTGTATCTATTTTTGGTTCGGCGCGTACAAAACCAGAAGAAAAATATTACGAATTGGCAGAACGCATTGCTTACAAAATCAGTAAAGCCGGTTACGGTGTCATCACTGGCGGCGGACCCGGAATTATGGAAGCTGGAAACAAAGGTGCACATCGCGGCAAAGGAACTTCGGTAGGTTTGAACATCGAATTGCCGTTTGAACAACACTACAATCCGTATATCGACAAAGACAAAAACCTAAACTTTGATTACTTTTTTGTACGTAAGGTAATGTTCGTGAAATACTCACAAGGATTTGTGGTAATGCCGGGAGGATTCGGAACGTTGGACGAATTGTTTGAAGCGATGACATTAATCCAAACGAAAAAAATAGAGAAATTCCCTATCATATTGGTCGGTTCTAAATACTGGTCAGGATTACTGGACTGGGTTAGAAACACTATGATTGACGAACACAAAAATGCACATGCGGATGATTTGAATCTGATAAAAATCGTTGATACCGAAGATGAAGTCGTAGCAGTGCTGGACAATTTCTACAAAAAATACAATTTGAGTCCGAATTTCTAAAAACTAAAAAGGTGCGTTATTCGTACCTTTTTTTATTTATATTAGCATTTGAAAAAGAAATTGACCTTGAAATCCAAAATACACCACTTACTCCTACTCCTTGTTTTATTGAGTTCGATACAACTAGCTGCGCAACATCATTCCAATTTGACAGTTGAAGTGGATGGTGATAAAAAACTGCTAAGTGTTTATCACGAACTTACATATAACAATCAAACCAACGATACGATTGCTACTATTATTTTAAACGATTGGAACAATGCATATTCAAGTCGGGAAACGCCTTTGGGAAAACGATTTTCCGACGAGTTTGTCCGCAGTTTTCATTTAGCGACAACCAAAGAAAAAGGAAGCACCTACAATCTGATTATCTCCGATGAAAACAAAGCATTATTAACTTGGGAACGACCTACAGACGCTCCTGATTTAATCCAACTACAACTCAAAAACAAAATCCTTCCAAACCAAAAAGCGACTTTTATTTTATCGTATGTGCTTAAAATTCCTGATGACAAATACACCAATTATGGTTACAATTCTAATGGCGATTTTACGTTAAAGAATTGGATTATCACACCTTCAAGATATGTAAACCATGCCTTTGTAAATTACAGCAATCTCAATTTGGATGATATTCCGAATGCGCTTTACAATGTGGATTTAAAGATTACAATTCCACAAGATTACAAAATCACCAGCGATTTAAAAGAGGTTTCAAAAGAAGGAAACACCTATTTATTTTTTAATAAAAATACTTCCGATATGCCGCTGTATATCGAGAAAAACGGCACATTCACACTTTATAAAAACGGTACCATTGAAGTGCTTTCCAACATTCGCGATACCAAAGTCAGCGACATCCACAAAGCGATTATCATTGACAAAATAGTCAATTATGTCACCGAAAATTTAGGAAAAAACAATTTAGAGAAAATCACCGTTTCGCAAAGCAATTATGAAAAAAATCCGTTTTACGGTTTGAACCAATTGCCCCGATTTATTAGTCCGTTTCCCGATGATTTCATTTACGAATTAAAATTTTTACGAACCTATTTAAACAATTACCTCAAGAATTCGCTCCAACTCGATTCCCGAAAAGACAACTGGATTTTTGATGCCATCCAAATCTATTACATGATGAAATACATCGATGAATTCTATCCCGATGCAAAAATGATGGGAAACATTGCGAGCTACAAATTGTTTAGAGGATACAATTTGGTTTCGCTTGATTTTAACGGACAATACAGTTATTTTTATATGCTGATGGCACGAAAAAATCTTGACCAGCCTTTGGGTGATCCGAAAAATACACTGATAAAATTCAACGAAAAAATAGCTTCAAAATACCGCGCCGGATTGAGTTTTCGCTATTTATCAGAATACATTGGAAAAGAAAATCTACATAAAAGCATTACCGAATTCATCACTTATGCTAATAACAATCCAACCGGCGTTAATAAATTAAAAGCAACAATTGCAACGCACACCACAAAAGACATCAATTGGTTTTACGACATCATCATCAACTCACGAAAAATAATCGACTACAAATTCAATTCGGTTACAAAAACAAAAGACAGTGTTTCGTTTAGCCTTATCAACCGAACGAATGTTGCCGTTCCGATTCCGATTTACGGAATAAAAAACAGACAAGTAGTTTTTAAACAATGGATTGACAACGTGAACCCAGACAGCATCTACACTTTTCAAAGAAACAACGCCGACAAAATCGTCATCAACTATAAAAATGAAGTGCCCGAGTTCAATCAACGCAACAATTGGAAATCACTAAAAGGCGCTTCCCCTTTCAACAAACCTATAAAATTTATTTTCCTAAAAGATTTGGAAGAACCGTATTACAATCAGATTGTTTACGTTCCTACGTTGCAATACAACTTGTACGACGGCTTCATCACTGGAATGCGTTTTCACAACAAAACTGTTCTCGACAAACCTTTTAATTTTGATATTACGCCTTCCTATTCTACAAAATCGAATGATTTATCTGGAACAGCTTCATTCGCTGTAAATCAGTTTAATAGAGAAAAAAGATTGTACAATATCCGATACGGAATTGGTGGCGATTATTTTCACTACGCGCAAGATGCCTATTACCAAAGATTAAATCCAACCGTCATTTTACGATTCAGAGAAAACGATTACCGCGACAATAAAAAGCAATCTCTTTTATTTCGTGTCATTTATGTCAACCGAGAGAAAAGCAATTTTGTCAAAAACACCTACGAAGGCAATTACACCGTTTTCAATGCCAAGTACGTTTCTACAAAAACCGAAATCACCAAACATTTAGGCTACGGTGCCGACTTGCAAATCGCCAGTAATTTCGGAAAAGCAACTGGCGAAATCAGCTTCCGCCGACTTTTTGACGACAACCGACAAGTCAGTTTACGCTTGTATGCTGGAGCTTTTTTATACAATACAACCGATTCGAGTTATTTTAATTACGCGCTCGACCGACCTTCCGATTATCTTTTCGATTACAATTATCTCGGTCGCTCCGAAAACAGCGGTTTGTACAGTCAACAATTCATTTTGGCGGAAGGCGGATTCAAATCCAAGTTGAAAGATCCTTCTGCGAATCAGTGGTTAACCACCGTCAACGGAAGTTTTAATGTGTGGAATTGGATTGAAATTTATGGTGATTTAGGATTTTTAAAAAGCAAGCAAACCAAAAAACGATTTGTGTACGACAGCGGCATTCGTCTGAATTTAGTCACCGATTATTTCGAACTGTATTTCCCCGTTTATTCCACCAATGGCTGGGAAATCACACAACAGCGTTACGCAGAGCGAATCCGTTTTATAGCAGCGTTCAGCCCCAATGCACTGATTGGTTTGTTCACGCGAAAGTGGTTCTAGTCATTGCGAGGATCGAAGCAATCTCTTGTCATAATTAGAAGCAGTCGTTCGAACTTTCAAAACCACAATTCTCCTGCTTTTCGCCTTTATCTGTCATTGCGAGGGACGGGCGCCATCTTTCACGGGATTGCCACGGTTCCCTCGCAATGACAGGATATCGGCTGCACACGAGCGCAGCGAACTGACCGAACACAAAATCAAAATCATTATTTTGTGAGGTAATCAGGGCTAAATAAGTATCTTTTGATTACCAAACCACAAATTCAAAACATATTTTAATTAAATTTGCAACCTCTAGCATCCTTTTAATTATGACCGAAGTACAAAATACCGTTGAAATTACCTTTGAAGATTTCAAAAAAGAAGTGGTAAACGATTATAAAATAGCCACCATTAGCCGTGAATGCAGTCTCCTTGGACGAAAAGAAGTCCTTACCGGAAAAGCCAAATTTGGTATTTTTGGCGACGGAAAAGAAATTCCACAACTCGCATTAGCAAAAGCTTTTCAAAACGGCGATTTTCGTTCAGGTTATTACCGCGATCAAACGTTTATGATGGCGATTGGCGAATTGTCTATCGAGCAATTTTTCGCTGGATTGTACGGTCATACCGATATTAATTTTGATCCGATGAGTGCTGGTCGTCAAATGGGCGGACACTTCGCAACGCATTCACTAGACGAAAACGGCAACTGGAAAAATCTACTACAACAAAAAAATTCAAGTGCCGACATCTCTCCTACTGCTGGACAAATGCCACGACTATTAGGATTGGCACAAGCATCCAAAATATATAGAAACGTTTCTGGTATCAACCAAACGAGTTTCTCCGAAAACGGAAACGAAATTGCTTGGGGAACCATCGGAAACGCTTCCACATCAGAAGGTTTATTCTTCGAAACAATCAATGCTGCTGGCGTACTACAAGTCCCGATGGTAATGAGCGTTTGGGATGATGAATACGGAATTTCTGTCCATGCTAAACATCAAACCACAAAAGAAAACATCTCCGAAATTCTAAAAGGATTCCAACGTGATGAAGACAATAAAGGCTACGAAATCCTCAACGTAAAAGGTTGGGATTATCCTGGCTTAGTCGCTGCATACGAAAAAGCGGCTTCTATTGCGCGTGAAGAACACGTTCCCGTTTTAATTCACGTACAAGAACTAACACAACCGCAAGGACATTCCACTTCGGGAAGTCACGAGCGCTATAAAAATGCCGAGCGACTAGCTTGGGAAACGCAATTCGATTGCTTATCCAAAATGCGTTCGTGGTTAATCGAAAATGATTTGGCTACCGCCGATGAGTTAAATGAAATCGATGCTGAAGCAAAGAAAACCGTAATGGAAGGTAAAAAAGCAGCATGGTTGGCTTTTACTTCTCCAATGAAAGAAGAACAAAAAGAATTGGTTGACTTATTAACTTCTATAGCAGCACAAAGCGATAATAAAGTTTTTATAGAAAAAATAGTTTCCGAATTGGCTTCCGTAAAAGAACCCATCCGCAAAGAAATACTTGTTGCCGCTCGAAAAGTGTTGCGTCTAATTGTCAAAGAAAACAGCAAATCACAACTTGCCACTTGGATCACCAATTACACTGGTAAAATCCAGCCGAAATTTAGTTCGCATTTGTTTTCACAATCCGATTCCAATGTATTAAATAGCAAAGCTGTTGCTCCTGCTTATGATGCAACTGCGGAAGAAGTTGATGCACGTTTGGTGTTACGCGATAATTTTGATGCGATTTTCAGCAACTATCCAGAAGCATTAATTTTCGGAGAAGACTCTGGAAATATCGGTGATGTAAATCAAGGATTGGAAGGCATGCAAGAAAAATACGGTGAATTGCGCGTTGCCGATGTTGGCATTCGTGAAGCAACCATATTAGGACAAGGAATCGGAATGGCGATGCGTGGCTTGCGTCCGATTGCCGAAATTCAATATTTAGATTATTTGTTGTATGCCATTCAAATTATGAGTGACGATTTGGCAACATTGCAATACCGAACTCAAGGCCGACAAAAAGCGCCGTTAATCATACGAACACGTGGTCACCGTTTGGAAGGCGTTTGGCATTCGGGTTCACCAATGGGAATGATCATCAATGCCGTTCGTGGAATCCACGTTTTGGTTCCGAGAAACATGACCAAAGCTGCAGGGTTTTATAATGCTTTATTAGAATCTGATGAACCTGCATTGGTGATAGAATGTTTGAACGGTTATCGATTAAAAGAAAAAATGCCAATCAACTTAGGTAAATTCAAAACGCCAATTGGTGTGGTGGAAACGATTAAAGAAGGTAGTGATATTACTTTAGTTTCCTACGGTTCAACGATTCGAATTGTAGAACAAGCCGTAAAAGAATTACAAGAAATCGGTATCGATTGTGAAATTATCGATATCCAATCGTTATTGCCATTCGACATCAATAAAGATATTGTAAAAAGTATCGCCAAAACCAACCGTTTATTAGTTATCGACGAAGACGTTCCTGGTGGAGCAAGTGCCTATATTTTACAAGAAATTGTAGAAAATCAAAACGCCTATCAACACTTAGATAGTGCGCCACAAACGCTAGCATCGCAGCCACACCGCCCTGCTTATGGAACCGATGGCGATTATTTTTCAAAACCCTCAGCTGAAGATGTTTTTGAAAAGGTATATGCGATTATGAGTGAAGCGGCTCCAAATAAATATCCGAGTTTGTATTAAATGCAAACCAACAGTTATAAAAACTATGAAAAAAATAGTACTCTTTTTAATTCTCTCATTCAGTACAATACTTAGTAATGCGCAACCTCCCACAGTTGGTATGTTATACCACGATGCTAATGTATCGGAAGGATATACATTATTTTCGCCTTTACGGAATAATGAAGTATTTCTTATCAATACATGTGGTGAAAAAGTAAATCAATGGACATTTACAGAAGTTCCTGGTGCTAGTTGCTATTTGCTTAACAACGGCAATCTACTACGTGCAGGTAGAGACAATCTTCAAATTCGGGATTGGAATAACAATGTGGTTTGGTCGTATCCAACAACAGCAAACGGAATTTTACAACACCATGATATACATCCATTACCAAACGGAAATGTTTTGTGTATTGTTACCGATAATTATACGCTAGCAGAAATGACAACTGCTGGGAGAAATCCGGCTATAACTTCGGCTACATTTAAGTTGGAAAAAATTATTGAAATCCAACCCATTGGAACTAATAGCGCAGCAATTGTTTGGGAATGGAAATTTAAAGATCATTTAATTCAGGATTTTGATGCTACCAAATCGAATTATGGTGTGGTAGTAAATCATCCGGAATTGTTGGATATAAATTATACAAATGGTTCTTTAACTGATTATCTACATTGTAATGGAATCGACTATAATGCGAATCTTGATCAAATAGTAATATCTGCACGCCATTTAAATGAAATTTTCATTATCGATCATAGTACTACGACAGCACAAGCGGCAAGTCACAGTGGTGGAAATTCAAATAAAGGTGGTGATTTTTTATGGCGTTGGGGAAATCCACAAGTATACCGACAAGGTACCGAAGCCAATCGAAAATTATTTTTACAGCACAACCCTACTTGGGTAGAAAATGGTTATTTGGATGCTGGTAAAATTTCAGTATTTAGCAATGGAGAAGCTAATTCTGCTCAAACCGTAAGTTCTGTACTTTTAATAAATCCAGAAATTAGCAACAATGCGTATACAATGGCAAATGCGATGTTTAATCCACCTACCTATGATTGGTTTTGGAGTGGCAGCATTTTGGGAGTTGTAGTACTTCAAGATCGTCAATCGGGAACCCATAGTTTACCAAACGGAAATATTATTATAAGTGAAGCCTTATTAGGAAGAGTGTCCGAAATCACTAAAACTGGGACATTATTATGGTCGTATAAAAATCCAACTGGAATATACGCAAATCCAACTACAACGTATTATCCACAATTTAGCACTGTACCAGCGAATGTAAATGGCATTTTTAAAGCCGATAAATATCCGCCAAACTTTCCTGGGTTTGTGGGTCATAGCATGGCTCCAACGGGAACAATCGAAAACACAAATTCGCTTTCAATAGCTTGTAATTCACTTGGTAATAACGAATATGATAATCAAAACCTAGTGATTTTAGATCCTATTAAAAACAATATTATTCAATTTAATACTTCAATTGAAATGGATAATATAACTTTATATGATATGAATGGTAGAATCGTTTTTAATCAAAATTATTTTTATGGTAACCATTTAGAAGTTAATTTATGTCCATCATTATATTTTATGAAAATTAAAAATAGTACTTTTTCAAAAACTTTTAAAATACTAATTGAATAACTTATTGCAACAAATGGTACATTTTATCTTTGTTGAATTATGGAAAAAAACAAGTAAAAACTTCACACAGAAGTAAATTTGTAATAGCTAAAATTAGTGCTTTATAGCCGATTTTATAATTACAGGTAATGCATTAAATAAATATTTGTGTTGAAAAGCCAGTCATAGCATATCTAACAAAGTTCATGGTAAATAATAACATAATATCAAGAGTTAAAAATATACTTCTAACTTTAAATGGTATTAGTGAATTCGTAAAATAAGAGTCAGAACAACAGTTATATCGCATGGCTCGTGTTTCGTATATAATTCATTTCTTTTCGCTAACTTCGTTTTTTCTTTATAGAAAAACTATATTCAGAAGCTATCACAATTTGGTAGTGAATTGCTTTTATCCTTTTTAAAAACGGTACTATGTTAACAAGACAATTAGAATTAACCAATGAACAAACTTCGCCATTGTTTCGACTTATGTGGATACATAATAGTAATGAACCAAACAGACGACATTATGATAATAATATATGTGTCTTTCATATAGGGAATGGTTTTATTCTATCGGTAGCTCATAATTTAAAGACAGAAGCATTACTATTTAAATCGATTGAAGAATCATTGTTTACAACAACTATTTTACCCCATTTAAATCCAACGCAGTTACAATTATTTAATCAATGTTATCCATTAGATATTCAAACAAATAAGCGATACATTAATATTATCAATCAAAATGATATACAAACTGCTATTGATATTTTAAAGCAAATTAATTTTGACACAAGATGGCTGTCGCTGACACAGAAAAATATCTGCAACCCATTTCTTATTGTTCAGTTTAAAAACAATCAGTTTTACAATGATTCGTCTTTAACTAAGCACTTTAATTCAACTACTTATTTTCCTGAACCTTCTCTTAATAGGCATACCTTTTTAGTTGAAGTAGAACTTGTTGAAGCTTTTTACAATGAAGACATCGCTCTTTACAAAATAATCAACACGCATCAAGATATTATCAATAAACTTCCAAGTATAACTGCCGACTTTTCAATATTACCCGACAATCAAACGAATTATTATTGCTTGCAAAGTTCTCCAGGTAGTTTTTTAGGTCGCCTTTTAAATAAAGCACATATTGAAGGATACTTAGACCATCACGGATTTTACAGCGACCGTTTCGATGGAAACTTTACATTTGAAGGTTTGAGATATTTAATTAAAGGTTATTTCCGTTTTGGTTCTTCAGGTGCACCATACGTTTATTTTGATAGTAAAACTGACCTATTTAAAGTAAACGCAGTTCAAAGTGAGGCCTGTCCAATTCAACTTTCTATCAATAACAACAAAGAAGGCAATTTTCAATATGTAAATGCAATTGCATCTCCATTAAGTAATATTGAAACACAACTTCAAGCACATTTAACAGCTAAGAATTCTTAAAAAAAAGATAATAATACTCGATTCAAAAAAAGTAACCAATAAATAATGCTTAAACCTAAAGTCTTTAATTTAAATCTAATTATTATAAAAAAAACAATCGTAATCTGCTTACTATTTTGTTTCAAAATAGCATCCGCACAAAAAAATAATTATACGGCTGATATTAAAAAATAAATTATAATGAACAAATCAAAAACAACAATACTCATCTCATTACTCTTTTTCTTTTTAATCAATAATACGCTTTACAGTCAGATAACAGAAAAAGAAATTGATGCTTTAGTTGAAAAATCGTTAATAAAATTTAATGTTGCTGGTGTCGCAATAGCCGTAGTAAAAGAGGGTAAAGTCATTTACAAAAAAGGATTTGGTGTACAATCTATTGCAACAAAACAACCTGTTGATGCATACACCAATTTTGCAATTGCCTCTAATAGCAAAGCGTTCACAACGGCAGCTCTTGCAATTTTAGAAGATGAAGGCAAACTAAAATGGACTGATAAAGTAAAAGATCACCTTCCAGAATTCAAAATGTACAACGATTATGTAACTGAAAATTTTAATATTCTCGATTTGTTGACACACCGTAGCGGCCTCGGATTGGGTGTTGGCGATTTGATGTTTTTCCCCGATGGTTCCAACTTTAACATTAAAGATGTACTTACGAGTTTCCAATATTTCAAACCGGTTTCTGCCTTCCGAACCCAATTTGATTATGACAACCTACTTTACATAGTGGCTGGAGAAATAATTGCCCGAGTTAGCGGCATGAGTTATGAAGAATTTGTACAAAAAAGAATCGTAACAACTTTGCAAATGGACCATACTTTTGTAGGTAGTTTGCTGAAAGACAAAAATAATTTGGCAGCTCCACATTCGTCAGAATCTGGAACTATAAAAACTATTGACGCTTTTGATATTGGAATAGGAAGTGCTGCAGGTGGCATCTACTCGAATGTGACAGACATGTCCAAATGGATGATCACGCGCTTGAATAAAGGTAAATATGGAACTGATTTAAAATCGACCTTGTTTTCTTTAAAAAACCACAATGAAATGTGGCGCTTGCATACCGTTGAACCCAACAATCCGAATCCGAGATACAATTCCCATTTTAACGGGTATGGCTTAGGCTGGGGATTATCCGATGAGAAAGGGAATCTTAAAGTCACACACACTGGCGGTTTACCCGGAATGCTATCTATTGTAACGATGTATCCTGATATGAACTTAGGTATCGTTATTTTGACCAATACCGAAAATGGTGGTGGTGGACTTTTTACTGCGGTAACCAATACCATTGCCGATAGTTATTTGGGCCTGGATGATTTTGGTTGGACAGATAAAATCGCCGAAAGAATGAGCCAGTATAAAAATACCGGTGACGATGTGAGTAAAAAAGCCTGGGAAAAAGTGGCTTCTGAAAAAAATACTAAAGTAAAAAACGAAAACTTTATTGGTATTTATGAAGACAAGTGGTTCGGTAAAATGGAAGTCTTTGAAAAGGGCAAGCAATTGTGGATAAAATCGTATCGTTCTCTAAAATTAAACGGTCCGATGAATTTTTATAACGCTAATACTTTCGCTATAAAATGGGAATATCAAGCGATGAATTGCGATGCATTTGCGATGTTTTCTTTGGACGAAACTGGAAAAGCGCAAAGTATAAAAATGAAAGGAATATCACCAAATATCGATTTCAGTTTTGATTTTCATGATTTGGATTTACAACGTGTAAATAACTAAATCAATTGGTTTTCGACTTGTATTCTTTTAATAAATTCTCAGAAAAGAATAATGAAGCATACGAATCATTGGCTTCCGCATTGTTTTTTTCAAAATCCGCGAGCTTGTCCAAATACAATTTAAGTTGTTCTTTGGTTAGTAGATTTCGATAATCTTCTTCTTGACGGATTAAGATCTTAACGTATAAAGCAGTGTCTCTTTCGTCTTCAGAAACATTCATCTTTTTGTAGATGGGTTGCAATTCTCTATACTGATTGATGAACAATTCTTTAAAAACCGGATTTTGTTCTTCAGTATAATTAACAATTCCGAAAGTAATTTTTCCTTTTGTCTGCCAAAATAATGTCTCGCCATCTTCTCCTTTGGCAACAAAATTCTGCATGACCAGCACTTTTAATCGTATCGTTTTATCGACTTGAGCAAACGATAACAAAGGAAATAATAAAAAAAAAATAATTTTTTTCATATACATTTAAATTAAAAAAGCTTCCAACAACGTTGAAAGCTTTTAAGTTATTTGGGTGGATGACCGGGTTCGAACCGGCGACTTCCGGCACCACAAACCAGCGCTCTAACCAGCTGAGCTACAACCACCATTTTAACGACTGCAAATGTATTACAAAAAGTTTTATTCTACAAAGAAAAAAAGTAGAAAATTATATCAAATCACTTAAGCTATTGACAGCCAAATACCTTTCAACGGTAAAACCTTCGGCATATTCTGTTCCGATAATTCTTCCCAAATCTTGTGCTCGGTATTTTACACTATCCAAGAAATTTTTGGTAGCAATGGGTGTTTCTGGTTCTTTAGTCTCGGGATTATAAAACTGGGAATCATACGCTAAAATCGATTTCATTTTAATGCTCATAAAATCACTTATATCAACAACAAAATCGGGTTCTAAATTTTTCCATTGCACATAATGATACACCAATTTTGGTCGCCATGCTTCCTGATTTTCATTATCTAATTGAGTTGCTATTCGGCGTAAACCCGATAAAAAACAAGCATCCGAAACCAACTGACTTCCTTTTGGATGATCAATGTGGCGGTCGTCAACAGCATTACAAAGTACAATTTCTGGACGGTATTTTCGAATCATTTTAATAATTTCCAATTGGTGTTTTTCATCATTCACAAAAAAACCGTCTCGCATTTGCAAATTTTCTCGGGCGTGAACGCCAAGTATTTTAGCTGCTTTTGCTGCTTCTGCATCTCTAATTTCTGCCGAACCACGAGTTCCTAATTCGCCACGAGTTAAATCGATAATACCTACTTTTTTTCCAAGTGAAATTTCTTTAGCGATGGTTCCACTACAACCTAATTCAACATCATCTGGATGTGCGCCAAAAGCCAAAATATCTAATTTCATTTTGTGAAGTTTAAGGTTACTTTTTAGAATTCGACCTAAAGGTCTTGGGTCAAATTTACTACTTTTCTAATTGTCATCGATTTATTCACCGTTTCAATATATTCCATTTCTGGAATACTGTCTTTTGTAATGCCACAACCAACGTAAATTGTAGCCGTATTTTTATCGATATCCATACATCGTAAATTGACAAATAAATCCGATTGCTCCTTTTTAAAAGTTTTAAAATTGATATTTAATTCGCCTAAAAAACCGGTATAAAATTTTCTATTGTATCCTTCGTTTTTTAAAATAAACTGTTTAGCAGTTGCTGCAGGTAAGCCACAAACAGCTGGAGTCGGATGCAATTTTTCAATTATTTTTCCCAAATCATTTTTGGAGTTTAATTCGGCATAAATGTCTGTTTTTATATGCGCAATCGTTCCCGCTTTGGTAGTATAAGGTTCAGAAACGGTAATGGCTGCACAATATTCTTTCAAATTAGAAACAATAAAATCGGTTACAAATTCTTGTTCTTGTTTTTCTTTGGATTTCCATTGAATGGATTCTGAAAATAATTGTGTTCCAGCTAAAGCTACTGTTTTTATTTCTACATCATCTACTTGCAAGAATTGTTCTGGAGTTGCTCCGAACCACATTCCGATTTTAGGATGAAAAAAACAATAATTAAACGCATTGGGATAATTAAATTGCAAACCGTTTACTACCATCTCAAAATCCAAATTAGAAATTTTGGAAGCTTCTTTTCTGGATAAAACCACTTTATGAAAAGTTCCGTTTTCTATGGCTTCAAGTCCTTTTTGTACTAACGATTCAAATGATTTTTTATGAAAATCATTCGTAACAATTGCTGTAGTATTTGATAAATATAAGGCATCAGAACTTACTTTTTCTACATAAACATCCGAACTTTCTGAAGGAATAAAATACTTTTTTTCTCCGTCAAAAGAGACAAAAGCAAAGCCACTTTCTGTAAAATCGGAAATCAAATGCAACACATCATCATGTTGAAAAACGCCAATCATTACCTCCGAATTGGGTTTGCAATACACCACAAAAGGGAGTTTATTAGTATACTGATGAACGACTTTTTGGAATAAAGACAGCATTTATCGACGAGGTAAAATCATGTTACTCAATTTGCAAAGTGAAATCAATTTGCCTTCTTCATCTACAATTTTAATTTCCCAAAGATGTATGCTTCTTCCTTTGTGGACAATTCTTGCAGTGGCGAAAATCATTCCTTCTCGCTTGCTTCGTAAATGATTTGCCGAAATTTCAATGCCACGAACTTCTTGCTTTTCTGGATTTACAAATAACATCGAAGCGGCACTTCCTACACTTTCCGCCAAGGCAACACTGGCGCCACCATGAAGTAAACCCATGGGTTGATGTACACGTGAATTTACAGGCATTTTTGCAGTTAAAAAATCTTCACCTGCGTCAATAAACTCCATTTCTAAATTAGACATTAAAGTATTTTTTGACATTTCATTACACATGTCAATAATTTTATGTTTGTCGAACATCTCAATTTTTTTGTAAAAATACCAATTTTTAGTAGACTTAATTTAAGACCTTACAACAAAAATCTCTATTTTTCGTTTTTTATTATAATACTGAAAGACAAATTAGTATTTTTAACTTATAAATTAAATAACTACTTTTACCAAAATTCATAAATTCATGCGTAAAATACTTTTTATACTTTTAACGGGAGTTTTAATTTTAATGTCTTCTTGTAGAGATGATTTCGAATTTGAACCAAGCACCGGTGGCTTAGAATTTTCGAAGGATACTGTGTATTTGGATACTGTTTTTACCAACATTGGTTCGAGTACGTACCGATTAAAAGTCTACAATAGAAGTGATAACGATATTTCGATTCCGCAAGTGAAATTGCAAAGAGGAATTGCATCAAAATACCGAATCATGGTAGACGGAATGACGGGTGATGCTGGTGCAGAAGGTAAAATTTTTAGCAATGTCGAATTACTGGCAAAAGACAGTTTGTACATTTTTATAGAAGTTACTGCCGATGTTGCCAGTGCTAATCCCACTGATTTTTTATATACTGATAAAATCGAATTTACCAATATA
>JAYVFV010000105.1:0-4811 GCA_043772885.1 Flavobacteriales bacterium | reverse complement strand
TTGAAAGTAAACGGAATTGAAAAACAAAAATCCAATACAAAATTCCTGCTTTTTAACATCAATGATTTAATAGAAGATTTAAGTACGGTTTTCACTTTAGAACCTGGTGACATCATTGCAACCGGAACTCCATCTGGCGTTGGAGCTGGAAGAAATCCGCAAGAATGGTTGTATGATGGCGATGTTGTAGAAGCCACTGTTGAAGGAATTGGAACAATTATCAATACCGTTAAAGAAATATAACAAAGAGTATAGAATATAAACTTTGCGAACCTTGCGTAAAACCCTTGCGAACTTTGCGGTTAAATATGAATCAAACAAAAATAGCTGTCGACATTTTCAATAAACTAGCCACTGGTTATCAAGACAAGTTTATGGATGTTTCCTTGTACCATGATTCACTCGATGTGTTTTGCAATTCCATAAAAAAAGAAAATCCTGAAATTTTAGAATTGGCATGTGGTCCAGGGAATATTACAAAATACCTATTAGAAAAACGTCCCTATTTTAAAATTTTAGGTACTGATTTAGCTCCGAATATGATTGAATTAGCAAGGATTAATAATCCAACAGCCGAATTTGAATTGATGGATTGTAGAGCAATAACTTCAATAAATAAAAAATTCGACGGAATTATGTTTGGATTCGGAATGCCGTATTTATCCAAAGAAGAAGCCATTCAATTTATAAAAGATGCGAGTCAAAAATTAAATAAAAACGGTATTCTTTATATCAGCACAATAGAAGACGAAAATTCCAAATCGGGATTTAAAACAGGAAGTACTGGTGATACAATGTATCAGAATTTCCATCAAGCCGATTATTTATCTGCGGCACTTGAAGAAAACGAATTTAAAATAATCCATTTAGAACGAATCGACTATTTTTACAATAACGAAAAAACCATCGATTTAATAATTATAGCATCTAAATAATGAGGATGAGATTAGCTTGCGCTCCGTTCGCTTTGCTCGAGTTGCTTCGTTCCTCGCAATGACATTATGAAAAAATACAAAATAGGCCAAATAGTTCCATCATCCAACGTAACGATGGAAACCGAAATACCAGCTATTTTTCGCTCACGAGAAACCATTTTACCCGAGCGATTTACTTTTCATTCGAGTCGAATGCGAATGAAAAAAGTCACCAAGGAAGAACTCGAAGCAATGGATGCGATGAGTTTAAAATGCGCGCAGGAGTTGTCTGACGCTCATGTTGACGTTATGGGTTATGCGTGTTTAGTTGCCATTATGAGTATGGGACGCGGCTATCATTGCGTATCGGAAGTGAATCTGCATCAGGAAACAATCGCCAACGATTTTCCAACGCCAATAGTAACTTCTGCCGGTGCATTGATTAATGGCCTGACAGTTTTAGGCGCCAAACAAATTTCGATAATCACTCCTTATATGCGACCGTTAACCGATATGGTTGTCGATTATATCGAACATCAAGGCATTAAAGTCAAGGAAAGCATCGCGCTCGAAATTCCGGATAATCTGGAAGTTGCAGCTCAAAATCCATTGAATTTACTAGACATCTATAAACAACTGGATCTAACTGGTGTTGACGTTTTGGTAGTTTCTGCCTGTGTACAAATGCCTTCGTTAGAAGCGATAGATTTAATTCAAAAGGAAGTTGGAATTCCAGTTACATCTGCCGCGGTTTGTACCACCTATGAAATGATGAAGAAATTGGGAATTGAAGCAAAATCAGCTATAGGTGGGGAATTACTTAATGGTAATTATTAATTTTAATGAACATGAAGAAACTACTGGTTTTATTTTCAATACTACTAATTTTAATGGCTTGCAAACAATCGGGAGGCAATTGTTCTGATTTCAAGATTGGAAAATTCAAGCAAAATATAGAAGAATTTAATACCATAGTTGAAATCGAAAGGACGAAAGATGGATTTCAAATTGAAAGAAGCAAATTTGGCACTTCAAAATACAAACTAATTTGGAAATCCGATTGCACGTGTGAAGGAATATTAATTACAACTTCAAGTAAAATCTCAAAAAAGCACATCGGTAGAAAATACAATGTTGAAATAGTAAAAACACTATCTCCAAAACAATATATTTATAAATGTTATGTTGAAGGAATCGATTTTGTCGATCAAGATACCATCGTAAAAATTAATTAAGAAAACTAGTACTAAAAAACAGGAAATTGCTATAATCAGGTTAAAGCTTTGTTAAAGTAATGATTATAAAGAAACTGCACTTAATTTATTCTTACTTTTGAGTATGATTTTGATTCATTAATTGTATGCACGTCAAAATGTTTCAATAGTCAACTACTCGGAACCGAATAAGTTGATAATGATAAATCAAAATCTAAATAAGGGAGGTCTTTTTATAAAGACCTCCTTTTTTTTTATGCTACATAGTTACTATTAATTACATAAGAAAAACAAGATAAAATGTAACTATTGCCATTAGAATAATTCAGAAATTTGTCACGAATACTAACTACAAAAACCAAACATCATGAACGGATTATTCAAAACTCTTATTGCTGGATTTACAGCAAAAAAATTAGGAGGCGGTTGTATTTCAACCATTCTTATTTTTGTTCTAGTATATTATTTATTGGGAAGATGCTCTTAATGGTTACATCAAAATGTAAAAAGAGTCTAGCCATAAATCCTTTTTGTTTTTATTGTTGTGAGAACGGATGATTATGTCACCACTCTACTATTTTTTATGCAATTCCATATAATCAAATACCAAATTACAAAAAGCATTTAATCCCGTTTTAAAAGCACTGTCGTCAATAATAAATTGTGGCGTGTGATGTGGTCCTGCATCTTTTGCAGCTTTTCCTTTAGGCAAACCGCCAATAAAAAAATACAAGCCAGGTACCTTTTGTTGGAAGAAAGAAAAGTCTTCTGCACCTGTAATCGCTGGTACTAATAAAACATTATTTTTTCCTGCCGCTTTTTGTAACGAAGGCAACATGGCATTGGTCAATTCAAGATCATTAAATGTAACTGGATAATGAACCGAATACGGCAATTCGACTGTGGCTGAAGCTCCAGCAGCTTCAGCAGTTTTTTCGGCTATCTCTTTGACTCTTTTAAATACTAGTTTTTCATCTCCATCGGTAAAAGTTCTAACTGTTCCTAGCATTTCAACTTGTTCCGGAATAATGTTAAATCGATTACCCCCATTAATCGCACCAACAGTAACTACTGAAGGATTCTCCGTAAGGTTTACATTTCTACTGACAATAGTTTGTAAACTGTTGACGATTTGCGCTGCCACAACAATTGGATCAACAGAATTCCATGGAGATGCGCCATGTGACGGTTTACCATTTACCGTTATTTTAAAATCGCCTGTTCCTGCCATTGTTCCGCCAGGATGATACGTAATTTTACCAACTTCTATTTGTGCAGCCATATGCAGTCCGAAAATTACATCCACTTTTGGATTTTCCAACACGCCTTGTTTTATCATGAATTCGGCACCATACTCTTCTCCCTTTTGAGCACCTTCTTCTGCGGGTTGAAATATAAATTTGACACTGCCTTTCAACTCTTTTTTCATTGTAGAAAGTATTTCCGCCACTCCCATAAGTATCGCTACGTGTCCGTCATGTCCGCAAGCATGCATCACGCTGGTTTCTTTTCCGTTGTAAATCGTTTTTAATTTTGATGCATACGGTAAATTGTTTTTTTCTTCTACTGGTAAACCATCCATATCGGCTCTTAAAGCAACTACTGGCCCTGGTTTATCGCCTTTTAAAATCCCAACAACACCCGTTACTGCAACTCCAGTTTTAACATCCAACCCTAATGATTTTAAATGCTTGGCAATTATAGCAGCTGTTCTTGTTTCGTGATTTCCTAATTCTGGATTTTGATGGAAATCGTGACGCCATTCGATTACTTTTTGTTCAATCAAATCGGCTTTTTTGGCGATGATCTCGCTGTAATTATTTTTTTGTGCGGATGCTATTTGGAAACTTAATAGCAAAAGGATTAGTAATGATTTTTTCATCTTTTGAATTTTGGTTGGATGGTTTTCAATAAAGTAAATATACTTTTAATTTTGATTCATCACTCAATATAATCAAACAAAAAGGCGTCCAAAATGAACGCCTTTTTATTTAATATATGATCATAATTATTTCTTTCCTGTCAAACCAGCGTTTTTCAAATACGGTTCAATTTCCATATCATGTCCAATAAAATCTCTAAATGCTTTGTTTAAATCGACACTATTTCCAACCGATAAAATGTATTTTCTAAAACGTTCACTATTGGCTCTAGTCAAACCACCATTGGCTTGCATCCAATCAAAGGCATTATAATCCAAAGTTTTTGACCAAGTATAGGCATAATATCCAGAGGAATAACCACCGCCCCAAATGTGCGCAAAATACGGAGTATGATAACGTGTTGGTACTTCTTTAACCAACAATCCATATTTGCTGAGGGCTGCTGTTTCGAATTCTAAAGTTGGTTTAAAATCGGCATCATTCTCAACACTATGCCAAGCCATATCAAGAGTTGCAGCGGCTAATAATTCGGTTACATCGTATCCTTTATTAAACGTTTCTGCTTTTTTAATTTTTTCAATTAGTTCTTGAGGAATAACTTCTTTTGTTTTATAGTGAACGGCATAATTTTTTAAGACTGTAGGATCTAAAGCTGCATGTTCATTGATTTGTGAAGGAAATTCCACATAATCTCTAGGGACATTTGTACCCGATAACGTTACATAATTTTGATTGGCGAATAATCCGTGTAACGTATGTCCGAACTCATGAAACATAGTGGTTACATCATCAAAACTAAT
>JAYVFV010000104.1:0-15077 GCA_043772885.1 Flavobacteriales bacterium | reverse complement strand
TTGGGATTTGACCATTGGTAACGTATTCGGTTTTTATTTCTTTTAATTTATTTGAAACCTCCAAAAAATAATCGGGAATAAAATTGTTTTCTACTAACCACGATAAAGGTTGTTTTTGGTCTTTCTGAATCAATTGTTCGGTCACTTTAGCGGCTGCACGTTCAATCGATTTATAGCCAGTACAACGACAAATATTGCCGTCGATGGAACTAATAGCATCTTCATAATTGACTTCTGTACTGGTTAATGCGTAGCCACAAAGAGAGTTTACAAAACCAGGTGTGCAAAATCCGCATTGTGTTCCCGAACAATCGACCATCGCTTGTTGGATTTGGTTGAGTTTATCCGAAAAGTTAAGTCCTTCAATAGTTACAACATGTTTGCCATGTACATTCGGTAACGGTGTCAGACACGAGGTGACGCTCATGTATTCGATTTCTCCTTCTTTTAACGAACCTATTAATACAGTACATGCACCACAATCGCCTTCACGACAACCGATTTTGGTGCCGCGTAAGTTTTCGTCGTATCGAATAAAATCCAATAAAGTTGTACTTGCAGCTTTGTTGGTTTGAATGAGTCGATTATTTAATATAAATTGAATCATGGTTTGGAATCAATATTCGATTTTGTTTATGCTTTTAGACCAAATTTTAAAAGCTTCGAGTGCTTCTTCTCGCATCATTTGTTCGGTTGGCAGTTTTCTATTTTGATACGGAATTTCTAATTCCTCATAAATAAATTGGTCATCAAAGTGGATATCGGCAGCATCTTTTTTGGTATTGGCAAAATACATTTTATCGGGTCTTGCCCAGTAAATAGCACCAAGACACATCGGGCAAGGTTCACAACTCGTATACAATTCACAACCGTCTAATTGGAAACTTCCCAACTCCTTGCAGGCATTTCGTATGGCAACCACTTCAGCATGAGCTGTTGGATCATTGGAAGAAGTTACTTGATTGGCGCCACGGGCAATTATTTTTCCGTCTTTTACGATAACCGCACCAAAAGGTCCGCCATTGCCACTCGTAACATTTTCAATCGACAAGCGAATGGCTTCCTGCATAAATTCATTTTGTTTATTCGAACACATGTGTAGTTTATTGGTCTCAAATATAGTTAAAACTATGCACTTTAGTGCATTTCGCTTTAGCTTCTAAAAATATATTACCTTTGATTTATGGATTTTCAAATGACAAATGGACATAGTGTTTCAAGATTAACAGTTCACATAGTTTGGGCTACAAAGTATTGATATTCTGTATTGGAAGGCGATATAAAAACAAGATGTAGAACGCTTCTGATACAAATATGTGAATCAGAAGATGTTCAAATATTGAAAGGAGTTGTATCAAAAGATCATATTCATATGCACATTGAGTATCGTCCATCTCAAGATGTAAGTACTTTGGTAAAACTAATGAAATGACGTTCTTCAAGGAAATTGCAAATTGAATTTCCAGAATTGAAAAAGAGATATTGGGGACGTCATTTTTGGGCAATTGGATTTGGTTGTTGGAGTACAGGTAATATAACTGATGAAATGGTGAATGAATATTTGGAACACCACAGAAATCCAAATCAGAATGGTAATGATAATTTCATAATTGAGGACTAACGCACCTGGCAGACTTTCAGTCTGCAAAACCAAATCTATGGACTTCCAGTCCATAGTGGTTTATTTATTCAGTTTTAACAAATTTCCCTGAATAAATAGGATGTTTGTCGAATTCTTCTCCCAATGTAAAATAATAATTATTCTTTTCTTGCTTTGTAATTCTGAAATATATTTTACTTTTTTTAGAAATAATTTTATCCACTTCAGAGGGTTCTATAGGTTCAGTATAACCCTTAACAAGAAATGTTTTTTCGTCAACCCAATTAATCTCAAGTACGTCGTATTGTTCTCCTATTTTCATAATGATATTTTCATTTTCTAAAGTAAAATCAAAATCATTTAATCCAAGATCTTTATATTCTTTATCTAATTCTACAAGATAATGTCCATTTGGAAGTTTTTTTATTACATCTTTAGTTGTGAAAGAAGTTAAAAAAATAAAAGTAAATAAGATAAATAAATTTTTCATGTTGCATTAAGTTATTGAATTTACGTTATATTTTCCCACTAGCACAAAACGAGCAATAGTTTATAACCGCTGTTGTGCAATCGTGCTTTTAATCTAAGTCAACAATTATAGATATATTTTCTTTAATTTTTTCAATTAAATCAGAAGGTAAAGTTCCAACCTTTTTAATTAATCTATTATTGTCAATTGCACGAATTTGGTCAATCATTATATCACAATTCTCGTGTAAATTTGCCATTCCTTTTTTTAAATGAACTCTTAAAATATCCGAATCTTTTTGAATATTTGTTGTCATTGGACAGACAATTGTTGAAGGATGTGGAATTTTGTTCAATAAATTTGTTTGGACAATTAAAACTGGTCTTGTTTTTCCGGGTTCGGTTCCTATTTGTGGATTCAAGTCTGCAATCCAAATTTCATATTGATTAATCTGCATAGTCAATTTTTTCAAATTCCTTTAAAATGTTCATAGAATCTTTTTTCACTAACTCTGATTCAGCTTTAAGTCTTTTTTCTAAAATCTCTCTTTTTTGAACCTTGTTATAATATTCAATTGCTTCATTAATGTATCTATTTCTTGGTATGCTAATTCTTGAAAGAATTTTTTCGGTTTCTCTGAATGTTGAGTCATCTATTTTTAATGATACTGTTTTCATATGCTTTAATTTTATATTACAAAGGTATATCTTTTTTGTATATCATAATCATTTAAGCGCATTTTTTTAGCATGTTGTACAACGTTCGGCGGCTACATTTCAGTTGCGATTTATGGAACGTTTTATTTTCCATTAGCAACAGACGAGCAAATGAGCAAAACAGATGTTAGCAAACGGTTTAATTCCAAAAATTAACGATTGCAGCCATTTGTTCAGGATTGCTTCCATTATCATTTTTATATAAATTATCCCAATAAATATCTCCGCCAATTTTAACGAATACTCTATAATATCCTTTTGCAAGTGTTCCTATGTTTAAACTCAAATTCGTTGAAGATTGTGCGGTAAGTGAAAAATTTGAATTTGAGATAATGGATTGTTCGCTATATAAATTTGTATTCAAAATAGTGCTAAAATCTAAATCTTGGTAAATTTTCTCTGGATTTGCAGGGACAATCCAAACATCCGTAACATTTTGTTGTGCCAAAAGGTAAACTGTTGCGTTTGCCGGATTGGGATAAATTACAAACTTGTTATTTACTAAAATATTAGGGTTTCCAAGTTGCAATGGCGGATCGTCAAAGTTCTGTCTAAAATTAATTCCCGTAACCAGATTTATGGCATTGCTATTCGTTGGGTTAATAGTTTCGTCGCTGTTACAGCTTATTGTCAATATAGTGAGAAGAATAAAAATTGTTTTTTTCATGTTAATTTGTTTTCAGAGTTCAAAATGTTTGCTAACTACTTATTTTCATCAACCAAACCACTCAAATACAATCGCAACGCATGAACAGAAATACTAATTTCCCAAAAGGAAATTCCCAATGAAATTAGCAAACTCAACATACTAAATCCAAATAAATAAATGCCGACTGTTTGTAAATCAAAAAACAAAACCAACATTCCGAAAACAGAAACGCTGGAGTTTCTATGTTTAGTGTCATTTAAATCATTTAGTTTTTTAATTTCATCCACAAATACGCATAATACAAAGCGGTAAAATTGGCTCTTTGCTCATTGGTTGATGAGCCGCCGTGTCCGCCTTCTGTATTTTCATAATAGTATATTTTGTATCCCATGTCAATCATTTTCGCCGCCATTTTTCGGGCATGACCTGGATGCACTCGGTCATCTCTGGTCGAAGTCATAAAAAATACTTCAGGATAGTTCATGTCTTTATTAAGGTTTTGATACGGAGAATACTTTTTAATAAATTCCCATTCTGCGGGTACATCCGGATTTCCGTATTCGCCCATCCAACTTGCGCCAGCTAATAATTTATTGTAGCGTTGCATGTCTAATAAAGGCACTTGGCAAACTACAGCATTGTACAAATCGGGTCTTTGTGTAAAGGCAACTCCCATTAATAATCCACCGTTACTTCCACCTTGAATTCCTAAATGTTTATTAGATGTGATTTTTTTGGCGATTAAGTTTTCCGCTATAGCGTGAAAATCATTATAGATATTTTGTCTTTTTTCTTTCAAACCAGCTTGATGCCATTTCGGACCAAATTCGCCACCACCACGAATATTCGCCAATACATAAGCGCCTCCTTTTTCGAGCCATGCCTGACCGATAACTCCAGAATAAAAGGGTTCTTCCGAAGATTCAAATCCACCGTAAGCATATAATAAAGTCGGATTTTTACTATTCAAAACCGTGTTTTTTGAAGATACTACAAAATACGGAATCATTTCACCATCTTTTGATTTGGCTTTGAATTGTTCTACTTTATATTTTGTCGCATCGAAATAGGAAGGTAGCGATTTGACTTTAATAATGGTATTGGTTTTTGTATTCGATGCATACAATGAATTCGGAGTTAGGAAATTCTGGAAAGTAAAGAAATAATCATCGCTAAATTCGTCTGTTGCACTTAAACCAATAGTACCCAATTCTGGTGCGCTAACTTTGGTTTTTATCCATTTATTATTGGTATATGCATAAGTGTAGAGTTCACTTTTAACGTTGTTTAAAATGTTGACAAGCAAATAATTTTTAGTACTTGCTACAGCTGAAACGCTACTAAAAGCATCGGGTTCGAAAATCAATTGAATTTCCTTTTTTCCTTGAATTAAAGAAGTAAAATTGGCACTTACAATTGCACCTTGTTTGTAAGTCACGCCATTCACTGTCCAATCCGATTTTAAATTGATGATAAGTTGATTGTTTAAAATATCGCTAATGTCAGCATCTTCTGGAATTTGAAGTTGTGTCAATCGATCATTCGCCATCACATAAGTATTTGATGAATAAAAAGTTTCGGCTTTTGATACCATCAAATAACTTTTATCACCGTCTCGCATGGCGTAACCAGAATCGGAAACATCGGAAGCATCTCCTTCAAAAATTGTTTTTGCCTGACTTATAGGCGTTCCTCTTTTCCAAAGTTTTACGATTCTCGGATAACCCGATGAAGTCATACTTTTAGCTCCGAAATCGGTTCCAACTATTAATGTGTTTTTATCAAGATAATTGACGTTGCTTTTTGATTCTGGCAATTCAAATCCGTTAGCGACAAATGTTTTGGTTAAAGCGTCAAATTCTTTTACAACAACAGCATCACCGCCACCTTTTGAAAGCCGAACTAAAAAAGTGGTGTAATAAGGATACAGTCCAGTTGCGCCTTTAAAAACCCATTTTACATTGTCTTGTTTGCTCATGGCATCGATATCAATGACCGTTTCCCAAGTTGGTTTATCGGTGTTGTAACTTGCCTTTGTTGTACGACGCCATATTCCTCTTACGTGTTCTTTATCTTGCCAAAAATTGTAGATGTAATTGCCATTGATGGATGGATAAGCGATTCTATCGGTAGCATTTATGATCGCTAAACTTTTGTTGTAAATATCTTGATATTCCTTTTGTTGCTTTAAAACATCTAACGTTATTTTATTCTGATTTTCAACAAACTCTAATGGTTTTTTTCCATCCACTTCTTCAAGCCATTGGTAAGAATCTTCTTGTGCCATTAGTGTAAAAACATTGATAAATAAGAGTAAAGTGATGCCAATTGATTTTTTCATGATGGTTGGTTTAACGGTTTTTATTTTTTTAGAAGTGTATTAATTTTTGATTTTAGTAGTTCAAATTCTTCGATAGAAAATCCAGTAGAAGCATAAACAATAGTTCCATTTTGATCTACTAAATAATTTCTCGGAATGTATTTGCTAGCAAAAAGATTGTAAATCGACTTGCCTTTATCGGCATAAATGGGGAAAGTAAATTTTTTAGTAGTAATAAATTTAGAAACTTCTTCTTGCGAATGATCTCTTCCAAAACTTACGATACTAAAATTGGGATTGTCTTTCAGTTTGTCCCAAATAGCTGATTGTAAATAAGGCATTTCTTGAATGCACGGTCCACACCAAGTGGCAAAAAAATTAATTAAAATAACTTTGCCTTTGTAATCTGAAAATTGAATTGCTTTTCCATCAGCTGTTGTAAAGGAAAATTCAGGAACGGTTTGGTTTAATTTCACCAAACTACTTTCCATATAGTCTTCTTGACAAAATCCATTAGAAAAGATGGTTAATAAAATAAGGATTAGCAATTTTTTCATAAAAGTATTTTAATTAATGAGAACCAAATATAATAAAAAAACCTGCAAGTTATTACTCACAGGTTTCTAATAAAGACTTCTCAGAAAGTTAAACCTTTTAGACTACGTCTTTCCCGCGCAGGCGGGAATCGAGCGTTAGCGACTGGCGAGGCAATCTATTTTTCGTTGTATGGATTCCGAGTCAAGCTCGGAATAAGCGATTTACACCATTTTTGTTTCTCAAAAATGGGTTTTCTGCTTATTTAATCAACCCAAAACTTCTTTTCACAAAAGCGGTCAACTCTTCTCCTTTCAACAATCCTTGAGAAATTTTCGCCAAGTCGAGCGCTTGTTTCACTAATCCTTCTTGAGCCGATTTGTCTTCGGTATTTAAAATGGTAGTTGCTAAATCAGAATTCGTATTCACTGTTAAGTTGTACATTTCTGGAAAATTTCCCATTCCGAACATTCCGCCACCGCCTGTCTGACTCATCTCTTTCATTCTTCGCATAAATTCGGGTTGCGTAATAATGAATGGAGCAGCAGTACTGTCCATAGGTTCTAATTGTACAGAATAACCTGTTTTCGGAACCAATTCTTCTAAAACTACTTTTAATTTTGCCGATTCTTCTTCTGATAATTTAGAAATTTGAGTATCTTCTTTTTGGATTAGTTTATCAATATGATCGGAATCCACTCTAACGAAAGTTAGATTTTCATTATCGGCTTCTAATTTCTGAATTAAATGCGAAACAATCGGACTGTCTAACAATAAAACCTGATACCCTTTTTCTTTTGCAATTTCAATGTAACCGTGTTGCGTGTCTTTATTAGATGCATATAAAACGACTAATTTTCCGTTTTTATCAGTTTGATTTTCTTTGATTGCTTCTTTTAATTCATCCAGAATATAGTATTTATCATCAACGGTTGGATACAAAACAAAATCGTTTGCTTTTTCATAGAATTTTGATTCAGAAAGCATTCCATATTCCAAAACGATTTTAATGTCGTTCCATTTTTGCTCAAAATCCTCACGGTTTTCTGTGAATAATGATTTCAATTTATCGGCTACTTTTCGTGTAATGTAGTTGGATATTTTCTTAACATTTCCATCAGCTTGAAGGTACGAACGCGACACATTTAACGGAATATCCGGCGAATCGATAACACCTCGTAACATGCCTAAAAACTCAGGAACAATTCCTTCTACATTATCCGTAACGTACACTTGATTTTGGTACAATTGGATTTTATCTTTTTGCATCTGCATGTCCGAAGCCATTTTCGGGAAATACAAAATTCCAGTTAAATTAAAAGGATAATCAACATTCAAATGGATGTTGAATAACGGTTCTTCAAATTGCATAGGATACAACTCTCGGTAGAATTTTTTGTAATCGTCATCCGATAAATCGACTGGTTGTTTTGTCCATGCTGGATTTGGATTGTTGATGATATTATCGACTTCCACTTCAATAAAAGGTGCTTCTTTATTTTCTGCATCTAACGATTCACCTTTTTTCTGCTCTATTTTTTCTTTACGTGTTCCAAATTTTATTGGAATAGGCATAAATTTATTATACTTATTCAACAATTCTTTGATTTTATACTCTTCTAAAAACTCTAGAGAATCTTCAGCAATGTGAAGAATGATTTCGGTTCCACGTGAAGTTTTATCGTGAGGTTCTAAAGTAAATTCCGGACTTCCGTCACAAATCCAATGTGCAGCAGGTTCGTCTTTGTGGGATTTTGTAATGATTTCTACTTTTTCGGCAACCATAAAGGCAGAGTAAAATCCGAGTCCAAAATGACCAATGATTCCTGAATCTTTAGAAGTGTCTTTGTATTTTTCTAAAAATTCTTCTGCTCCAGAAAACGCAATTTGATTGATGTATTTCTCGACTTCATCGGACGTCATTCCGAGACCTTGGTCGATGATGTGTAGTTTTTTAGCGTCTTTGTCAATTTTTACTTCTAGAATTGGATTGCCATATTCTACTTTGGCTTCACCAATGCTCGTTAGATGTTTGAGTTTTAAAGTAGCATCCGTTCCGTTGGATATTAATTCTCGTAAGAAAATTTCATGATCGCTGTATAAAAATTTTTTGATTAGAGGGAAAATGTTTTCTACTGAAACATTAATTTTTCCTGTTGACATATAAATAGAATTTAATTAAACTTATTTTTTTTGAACCAATCGATAGTCAAATAGAATACCAATATTTAACGGTCTGACAAAATGACGTAGTAAGAATTGTGTAAGAAATTAATAAAATTTTATAATTCAGCTTATAAAAATGAATTTATATTTGTAGTAGTGAACTTATAAAATAAATAAAGATGAAAAAAAGTATTGCACTATTGCTATTGACTGTATTTTTTATTGGATGTAAACCAAAAGAACAAGTTACCAATACAAGAGTTGATAACAAAACGGAAAGAGCTATTAAAGGAAATTGGACGATAGCATCGGTAAATTATCCAGGGTCTGACTACATTAAAGTAACGTCGTTTGAAATTGCAGATTCTAAGTGTTTCGTGGGAAGCAATTGGAAATTTGTGTCCAACAACAATAAAGGAACTATGAAATTAAATAGCGCAACATGCCCTATTTTTAGTTCTCCAATTACTTGGTATATCAATAAGGATGGTAATTTTGTCATGAAAATTTTAAATGAAATAAAATCTAGAAAAATTGTTGATGGTTATATATTAAGAGTTGCCAATCAAACGGAAAGTTCGTTTCAATTGATTGATAAAGCTAATGTAGGAGGCAAAATAATTGATGTAGTGTACCAATTTCAAAAATCAAATTAATTTTAAAAACAAAGCAAATGAAAAAGTTTACAATTTATGTAATAGCAATTGCTTTCACATTAGGAACCGTTTTAACGGGATGTGAAGCAGCAAAAAATACGAACAAAACACAAAGAGGAGTCGCAATTGGCGCAGTTGCTGGGGGTGTTTTAGGAGCAGTAATAGGTAATAATGTTGGAAAAGGCGGAAATGGTGCTTTAGGAGCTGTTCTTGGTGGCGTTGTAGGAGGTGTAGCTGGTGGTGTTATCGGTAATAAAATGGACAAACAAGCCCGTGAAATTAAAACCGCTTTACCAGGAGCACAAGTAGAAAGAGTGGGAGAAGGTATTCGATTGGTTTTAGGCGAAAATGCGATTCGATTTGACACCAATAAATCTATTTTGACTACAGTTGCCAAAAACAATTTAGACAAGCTTGTTCCGGTACTAAAAGAATATGCCGATACCGATATAACCATTTACGGATTTACGGATAATACAGGTACTGTCGAATACAATCAGACCTTATCGGAGCAGAGAGCCGCTTCAGTAAAAAATTATTTGGCTTCGAAAGGATTGGGTACTTCACGGATAAGTGCCACTGGTTTAGGAGTTAATGATCCTGTAGCAACAAATGACTCAGCAGAAGGAAGAAGTGAAAACAGACGTGTTGAATTTACTATTATTGCCAATGAAAAAATGATTAACGATGCTAAAAAAGAAGCGGGAAATTAAAATAGTTTTACCTTTATTAAGGTACTATCCGATAAACTGTGTAAGTAAAAAAATCTATTTGCAGGAGCACAAATAGTGTTAGCGTTACCATAATTTCCAATGGTCATTTTATTTGATTCCAAATCAACGCGGGCATTTGTAAGTGTTATTGCACTTTTGATTTTGATATTATTGAATCCCCAAATAATATTTGGTGTTGTAGGACTTGTATTGTTTATAAGCAATTGATTAATAACGGCTCCTGTATTAGAATAATCCGTAAAGTAAAAAGTTCCTCCAAAAGTTCTTAAACCGCTTACTGTTTGAACAGTAGATCCGTTAAGATTTAAAACACCTTCCTGAAAATTGGTGGAACTTGATGATAAATCAATCCTACCATTGTTGGTGCTATTGCTGTACCCCAAGTTAAGGGATTAGTATAATTACCCGATTGAACTGAAGTATATGTTGTTTGCGCTTGTAAATTGATTGTAATGAAGAACAAAATCAAAAATGATGAAATCTTTTTCAGTTTCAGGTTTTCATTTTTTAAAGTTTCATTTCTAGAATCAGAATGTAACGAGATTTTTTTGTAATGTAATTTAGTATCAATTATTTAGTTAGATTTACAAATTTTGCTTTAATATGGTGTGAAATTTATTCATCACTTTTAAAATGACTGAATTTCAAAAGCTTTTTTTGAATTTTAGTAAACATAAACCTGCTTTTGTTTACTAATAAATTTCTCCACGATGTGTGATTTCAAGGCATCGCTAACTGTAATCCTATTTTCGTCTGTAACTATCATTAATGTAAAAGCGTGCATTTCATTTATTATATCAAAATCAGCAATATTGATAGCAAATTTTTCAATTACAATGTATTTTTTCAAATGAATTTCATGATGTTCAGCTGTTTTAGCTGATGCTTCTCCACGAAAGTCCCAAATAAGCTTTATTTTTCTTGACATTATAAAGTAAAAACTAAAGAAGGTAATGTTTTGGTTTTAAATGCTTTTGGTAGCGGATTTACCTGGAAACGCTATCATTAAATGGTAAATAAAAAATCCCCGAAGTTTACTTCAGCGATTTTTTTCTTTTAACAATAAATCAAATCTAAATAGCAGCCAACTATGCAACCCACGCTGTTTGTCTAATACAAAAAAAGTCTCCACAATTTCTTGTGGAGACTAAACAAACTGGTATTCAATTACACCAATTTTTTTCTTTTTAAACTATCTTTTGATTACTCTCAATGTTTGTGTGTCTTCACCTTGAGATACAATTACATTGTAAACCCCTGATGGATAATTGGAACCTATTTGTAGATTTTCAATATCAGACACTTCAACATTTCTGTTATCAATTTGTTTTCCTATCATATCGTAAACTCTAATTTGAATCGTACTTTCTGATGATGTTTTAACATTAAACATAAAGTCTTCAGCAAATGGATTAGGGAAAGCGATGGCTTTGAATTCATTTGATACAACTTGTATAGTTTTAGGTGCTACTGGAGTGATAATAGTACATGCACTTCCATAAGGACCAAAAACGCCTCCAATTTCAAGTGATACTTCAATAGTACTCATTGTTCCAGCAGGTAAAGCTGGGAACATACTCAAAGTAAACGTATTTGGAAGTCTAACAATTGTTGCACTTGACACTGGCGAAGTACTTGAAAGTCTAAAACGATATCTTGTAGCAGATGCATTATAAATCGCAACAAAACTTTCAGTATTACTTACTGCTTGATGATTACCACATTGGGCTGCAGTAATTGTAGTTGTTGGGAAAGCAGGTGTAGTAATGTTACATCCTAAACTATATGGTAAATATGTACCATCTGTGTTTCTTAACGCTACTTCTACTGTGTAAACTGTAGCAAAAGCTCTAATAATCATTAATAAACCATCTGTCATAGCAAATCTATTCAATCCAGAGTCAAGAATAACTGACTGCGAAGTTGTCAGATTAGTTACTCTAAATCTATATCCAGTTGCACTTGGAACATAAGTAGAATAAATATATTGCCCCATTGAGGTTAATGTAGTTCCACATTGTGAACCAATTGTAGCAGTCGGTGAAGGTGTAAATACTATACATGGAGTTCCATAAGGACCTGGTATTACGCCTACTACTATAGCAACTTCAATTTGATATTGTGTTCCTAAAGTAATTCCAGGATAATTTGATAAAGCAAAACTATTTACTGTTCTGTCTATTACCTGTACTACGTTTGTAACCATATTCGTCAATCTAAATCTGTATAAAGTTGTACCTGTAACAACCGGTGTATTTATCGTAACATTTAAACCACTAATAGTTGCTCCACATGAAGCTCCTACTGTAAATGTATTTACTGTAGGAACAGTAGTTGTGAATGTTAAGTTCAACGTGGCTAAATTACATCCTACTAAATTTTGAAGATTTACTTGATTTGTAGTATACGTAAATCCTGTTCCATAAGGTAATTGCCATGTATAAGAACCTACTGCTGTTGTAGTAACACTTCCTAAAGTTGGTTGCGTTCCTGTTACAACCCAAACACATGTTGTATTATTAAACGTAGCTGTTTGGTAACATAACAATGTTGGTGGTGTTGGTTGTGTTCCAGATACATTCCATTGACATGTTGTATTATTAAACGTTCCTAATGTTTGGTAACATAACAATGTTGGCGGAGCTGGTTGAGTTCCTAACACATTCCATTGACATGTTGTGTTATTAAATGTTCCTAATGTTTGGTAACATAACAATGTTGGTGGAGCTGGTTGAGTTCCTAACACATTCCATTGACATGTTGCATTATTAAATGTTCCTAATGTTTGGTAACATAACAATGTTGGCGGAGCTGGTTGAGTTCCAGATACATTCCATTGACATGTTGTATTATTAAACGTTCCTAATGTTTGGTAACATAATAATGTTGGTGGAGCTGGTTGTGTTCCTGTTACTACCCATGCACATGTTGTGTTGTTGAACGTTGCGGTTTGATAACAAGCTGTAGTTGGTTGAACTGGTTGTGTTCCTGTTAATACCCATGCACATGTTGTATTGTTGAACGTTGCAGTCTGATAACAAGCTGTTGTTGGCTGAACTGGTTGCGTTCCTGTTAATACCCAAGCACATGTTGTGTTGTTAAACGTTGCAGTCTGATAACAAGCTGTAGTTGGCTGAACTGGTTGTGTTCCTGTTAATACCCAAGCACATGTTGTGTTATTAAACGTTGCAGTCTGATAACAAGCCGTAGTTGGTTGAACTGGTTGTGTTCCTGTTAAAACCCAAGCACATGTTGTGTTATTAAACGTTGCTGTCTGATAACATGCTGTTGTTGGTTGAACTGGTTGTGTTCCTGTTACTACCCATTGACACGTTGTGTTATTGAATGTAGCTGTTTCGTAACATGCTACCGTTGGTGCTGTTGGCTGTGTTCCAGATACATTCCATTGACATGTTGTATTATTGAACGTACCTAATGTTTGGTAGCATAATAATGTTGGTGGAGCTGGTTGTGTTCCTGTTACTACCCATGCACATGTTGAATTATTAAACGTAGCTGTTTCATAACATGCAACTGTTGGTGCAGTTGGTTGTGTTCCAGATACATTCCACTGACATGTTGTGTTATTGAAAGTTCCTAATGTTTGATAACATAACAATGTTGGTGGAGCTGGTTGCGTTCCCGTTACTACCCATTGACATGTTGTGTTATTGAATGTGGCTGTTTCATAACATGCTACCGTTGGTGCAGTTGGTTGTGTTCCTGTTACTACCCATGTACAGGTTGTAGAATTCAAGGTAGCTGTTTGGTAACATGCTACTGTTGGTGCTGGTCCTGGGTCTGTACCTGCTCCAACATTAAAACCAGTTACAATATTTACAGGTGTAGTACAAAAAGCACTAGCACTTGTAACAGTAATAATATGATTACCTGCAATTAAACCCGTAATTGTAAATTGCCCTGATGCATTTAATGTTGCACTACCTGATACTGAGTTATCTCTAAGATAAGTTACATTTAAATTCGTTGGTACTGGATTCATAGTAATTGTAGCACTACCATTATTAGCCCCTAAGCAAGTTACAGGAACTGTAACAACAGTACCTGAGGTTGCACATATTTCAGGAGGAGCTCCATTCAAAGGCAATGAGAAAGTAGCAGCTGACGTATGTGTCAAAGTAAGACCTGCACCTCCAACTGGATTTATAGTTGTATATGCAGCTAATGGAGTTTGTAAACCAAATGGAAACCAACTTACAATTGTGTTGGTAGAACCACTTGCATTAGTAGGTTGTAACCATAAATTTGCATTACTACTTGTAGTAAAAGGAACTGTATTGGTAAAACGATAACTACCAATCCTATAAGTCCCCGGAAGAATGTCTATACCATTTGCACCAGACAAATTAGTCATTGTTGCTCTTAAATGACCAACTGGTAAAGCTCTATTAGTAAGAGTTGATGGAAGTAAAGCATTTAATGCAGGACTTTTACTCCCTGCAATATAGGCCCAAGAACCACAATTTGCAGTTGTACAAGGTAAACCGCCATTTAAAATTTCAGGAGCGTAATTAACCCCAAAAGCTACTGAAGCTAATCTAACACCTTGTGCAGGTGCTACAACTGTCAGCATAACATCCACTTCGAATGTCGTCGTTGTAGGGTTAGTACCATTAGCTAAACTAACGGTAAAATTTGTCTGTGCAAATCCTGTTAAGGAGAGCATAAATAAGCAAAGAAGAAAAAATTTCCGGCTTAAAGTGGTAATAATCATTTTCATAAATTTAGATTTAATTTGTTTTAATTATGTACTATTAATCATGCTAATTCGAGTCACTTCTTTAAGGAGCAACTTTAAACTTTAGTCAAAAATAATTTATTTTTTTGAATAATTGATTCCTTTTTTGTTATTTTTTTGTAACTATACTATGAACTTAATTATTTTTTATGAAATACTCTTTGAGTAGATGTTAAAATAACCCCCTATTTATAGTGACAATTTAAAATTGATGTTGAGAGAATATTGAAATTGCTATGTTGTTTTCAAATTAATGACTTATCCGAATATTCAATTAGATAATTAAAAGTTTTAGCAAAATATAGTATGGTGTTATTAATAATGAATAATACTAAAGATGAAGGAAATACAAAAAAGTGTATAAACTTTATATTCTTAACCCGTTGGGTGTAATTATTTGAAGTAAAATAAATTGATTAAATATTGGTCAAGATACTGAAATTCAGTATCTTGAAGTCGCTAAACAAACCAATA
>JAYVFV010000103.1:0-5012 GCA_043772885.1 Flavobacteriales bacterium | reverse complement strand
GAAATCTTGGACAGTTTACAGTTGGTGCTGATTTGTTAAATGCATGGACACCTACCAATTCAAATAGTGATATTCCTTCTTTGACTGCGGCTAATTTAGGTGCCTCTGGTAGCTCTGATCGTTGGATTAAAGACGCGTCTTATGTTCGTTTAAGAAATGCGCAATTAGGATATAGATTTCCTAAAAAGTTTCTTGAAAAATCATTATTTACAGACATTTCTATAACGCTTCAAGGTGAAAATTTAGTAAATTTCACTAAATGGAGAGGTTTTGACCCAGAAAGTGATAGAACATTAGATGCTTATCAATATCCAACGCCTAAAATTTATACTTTAGGTTTAGATTTAAGATTTTAATCAATTTAATTAATAAAAAATGAAAAATATATTCAAACTTTTATTGTTTACAAGTTTACTATTTGTTTCTTGTGATGACAATTTACTGGAACCTTTTACTCCAGGAGCACTTACTGAGGATGTTGCCATAACAACTTCAACAAATTTAAGAAACCTAATGAATTCAACCAATTCTCTTTGTTATGATAGAGAAGCATGTGTTTTTACTTCTGTATTTACTGACGAAGCGGGTATTGGTTTTGCCAACGGAGGTCAAGGGATTAATGATATTTACGTTTTCTTTTTAAACCAATCTTCTGGCGAGCCAGCTACGATTTGGAATTCAACTTATTTTGCTTTGTCAAGAGCAAATAGAGTAATTAAATTTGCTGATGAAATTACACCAGTTGATGCAGCTGATGCAGCTGTAATTAGTAGAATAAAAGCAGAAGCACTTACTGTAAGAGCCTATTGCCATACCAAAATACTTTCTTACTTTTCTACAGATCCTAAGGATGATAATGCTTTAGCAGGTATATTATCTGATAGAGTTATTACAACAAGTGAAAGTGATTTACCTAGAACAACAAACGGTGTTTTTTATACACAAATACACAGTGATTTAAATGCTGCAATTGCTATTTTTAATGCAATACCACCTAATCCTGTAATAGGTCAAGCTAAAACGTACTTTGCAAATATAAATTTCGCTAAAGCAATGAAGGCACGAGCTTATGCCTTAAAAGGGGATTATACAAATGCCGAAACATGGGCTAATGATGTTATTGCAAATTCAGGTATTTCACTACCAACTTATGCTAATTATAATCAAATATGGTTTACCGATTCTGAGCCACCTGATACAGAAGTTATTTTTAGAATAAAAAGAACTACTATTCAAAATACTCAAGGTTCAAATATGCACAATGGTTGGTGTTCTGTTAGACCTGCTGCTAATGGATCTCCATTTTATGAAGTAAGTAGAGCATTGTATAATTTATTCGGCATTCCAAATGATGTGCAACATGATACTGGTATCGAAGTACAAAATGATCCTACAATAGATATCAGGGCTAAGGCAATTTTAGCACCAAGCTCTACTATTAGTCTTGATTATACAAATCCTTTACTTAATTATATAAATACAGATAGATTGATTATACATAAATATGGTGGTGTTGCTACAAATACTGCTACAGCTGCCACTACAGCAGCAGGTGCTTTTAATAACGATTTAAAAATTGCTAGATTATCAGAAATGTATTTGATAAAAGCTGAAGCAAGAGTTGCTGCCGGTGATTTAACAGGTGCTGCTACGCAAATTGATATCATACGAGATAAACGATTTTCTACAAATCAAGCTGCACCAGTTTATGCTACTGCTGCTGCTGCTTGGCAAGGAATATTAAAAGAAAGAAGAGTTGAGTTTTCTTTTGAAGGCTATAGATATATAGATTTGACAAGGTTGGGCGTTTTAGCTGGAGTTGCTCTAGATAGAGATGCTGCAGACTATTCTGCTGCTTCTTCAAATTATCCTGCCGGAAACCCAACTAACTTGCCTATAACAAGTTTTAAATGGACATTGCCAATACCTCAGTCTGAGTTTAATGCCAATCCTGGTGTTCAACAAAACCCTGGGTATTAATTTTAATCTTATATTATATTTAAAAGCTGCTATTTATAGCAGCTTTTTTTTTAACATTTTCATAAAATCTTTTTAGTTATTTTTGTAAGCAATTATTTATTATGAGATTATACCTTTCACTATTGTGCTGCCTGAGTTTTTCTTTGCTTTTCTCCCAAGAAAAAAGTAAAGACAAAAGAAAGAGTTTATTAAAAACAGACGAGCAAATAGCAAAAGAAAAAGCTAAAATTGCGCCACATACTTCCTATAAAATATACAATCTTCAACGCGATACCACTTATGTAGATACTTCGCTAACTATTAAAAGTGATTACAAATACAATTATTTACGTAAAGATATTTTCGGATTATTGCCATTTGCAAATGAAGGTCAAACCTACACCACTTTAGATTATGGCTTGCGTCAAACCAATCCGTATCCAGAATTTGGATTTAGCGGAAAACATTTTAATTACCTAGACGTAAAGGATATCAACTACTATTCGGTAGCAACACCACTAACCGAATTGTATTTCAAAACCGTAATGGAACAAGGGCAAAGTGTCGATGCATTTGTAACGCTAAATACATCCGAACAATTTAATATCTCTGTGGCTTACAAAGGATTGCGCTCTTTAGGAAAGTACATCAATCAACTATCAAGCGCTGGAAATTTCAGAATCACAACCAGTTATTTTACAAAAAATAAACGATATATTGCCAATTTACACTACACTGGACAAGATTTACTTAACGGTGAAAACGGCGGCATAACAACCACACAAGATTTCGAAGGAGAAGACCGAACCTACAGAAATAGAGCGCGATTGCAAGTGTATTTTACCGATGCAGTTTCCCTTTTTAAAGGAAAAAGATATTTCTTAGATCATCGCTTTAGGATAAATCCAAAACTCGGAGCGAACAATCTGTACATGAATCACCAATTCAATTACGAAACAAAACTTTTCAATTTTAATCAAGTGACGCTGACCACTAAAATTGGAAACAATGTGCCCATTCAATATTTAGGTGCTTCCTATGTCACCGATAATCTAATCGACAACGCGAACCACAAGAGAATGTTCAACAGAGTCGGAGCCACCTACGAAAACACAACGCTTGGTCAGTTTCAGTTTTTTATTGAAGATTTTAATTACACTTACAAATACGATAAAGTGCTAATTTTAGATAGCGGAATCATACCCAACTTACTCACCGAAAGAATCAACGCTATCGGCGGACAATACGACTACCAAAAGAAAAATTGGAAAGGAACTTTTCTATACAACAAAGCCATTTCCAAACAAACATTTTCAACAATAGACGCGAAGTTACATTACCAACTAAACGACAAAAACAATTTCACTTTCCAATATCAAAACATAAGTAAAATTCCAAACAATAACTATGTATTGCACCAAAGTAATTACATCAATTACAATTGGAACAACAGTTTCGATAACGAAAAAATCAACACAATGAAAGTTGAAGCCAACACCCAATGGTTAAGTGCTTCCGCGCAATTTACATCGCTCAATGATTATTTGTATTTTAGCAACGACGACACTACTGGATCGCTGCAATTGGTTTCTCCAAAACAGTACAACAAAGCTATAAATTACATTTCAATCAAGGTCGGTAAAGAAATTAAATTTAGAAAATGGGCTTTAGATAACACAATTTTATACCAAAATGTTTCGCAAGAAGATGCCATTCTAAACCTCCCACAATTGGTCACTCGAAATTCGCTTTATTACACAGATAAACTCTTCAAAAAAGCATTGTTCATTCAAACGGGTTTCACTTTCAACTACTTCACAAAGCATTACGCCAACGATTACAATCCGTTGTTAGCAGAATCGTTTGTTCAAAACGACAAAGAAATCGGCAATTTTCCAATGATCGATTTCTTTATCAACGCACGTATTCGTCAAGCTCGAATCTTCCTAAAAGCAGAGCATTTTAATTCTGGTTTTACAGGAAACGATTTTTATACGGCTTCTAATTATCCATACCGCGATTTCATAATCCGATTCGGATTGGTGTGGAATTTCTTTCAGTAACGAATGGCTTGGGCTTTATCAGTGATGGCAATTCCTGCTGTACGCTCTATCTGTCATTGCGAGGAACGAAGCAATCCCATGATATGAAAACTTAGCTCCTCGCAATAACAGGATGCCGCTTCCATCAGGGTAAAAGAGTTATCCATTTGAATTTTTGAAAACCATTTTTAATCAATATCTTTGCAAACGATTTTAGTAAGTTAAACTCATAAACTCATAAACTTTTTTATATGCGTTACGCAAAAAATATATTAGAAACTATTGGTAACACACCGCTAGTAAAACTAAACAAAGTAACTGCCGAAGTCGATGCTTTGGTCTTAGCCAAAGTAGAAACCTTCAATCCTGGGAATTCTGTTAAAGACAGAATGGCGGTAAAAATGATTGAAGACGCCGAAGCGGACGGTCGCTTAAAACCAGGCGGAACTATAATCGAAGGAACTTCAGGAAACACCGGAATGGGTTTGGCACTTTGTGCTATCGTTAAAGGATACAAACTGATTTGTGTGATTACTGATAAACAGTCCAAAGAAAAAATGGATATTCTTCGTGCAGTCGGAGCCAAAGTTGTCGTTTGTCCAACCGATGTAGAACCAACAGATCCACGTTCGTATTACTCGGTTTCTAAAAAACTCGGAGAAGAAACGCCCAATTCATGGTATGTAAATCAATATGATAATCCAAGTAATGCTATCGCTCATTACGAACAAACCGGACCAGAAATTTGGGAACAAACAGACGGAAAAATAACGCATTTTGTAGTCGGAGTGGGAACTGGCGGAACCATTTCAGGGGTTGCTAAATACCTAAAAGAAAAAAATCCAAATATTAAAATTTGGGGAGTGGATACCTACGGTTCGGTTTTCAAAAAATACCACGAAACCGGAATCTTCGACGAAAACGAAATCTATTCCTACATCACCGAAGGAATCGGCGAAGACATTCTACCAAAAAATGTCGACTTCAGTTTAATCGACGGATTCACAAAAG
>JAYVFV010000102.1:0-15729 GCA_043772885.1 Flavobacteriales bacterium | reverse complement strand
GAAAATCTTCTCCTTTTGTAATATCATTTACCATTAAATCTTCAAAATGAGCATCCATATCTTCGTCTTTCAACATCCAAATATTTCCAGAATCGATTCCGAATTGCGTTACATCCATATCTAAAGTTAAAAATAAAATTAATGATGTAACCGAGTATTTTGTTTTGGCTAATTTCTTAATCAGCTTTTTGCTTAAATACTCTTTTCCTATTAAATCCAAATAAGTAATAGTAGGATCGGCATTGGAAACTATTGTTTTTGCAAAGATTTTTTGACCCTCTTTTAATTGAACGCCGATGGCTTTGTTATTTTCGATCAGAATTTTTTCGACACTTTGTTTCACCCGAACTTCGCCGCCATTTCTTTTTACGCCATTGGTCATCGCTTTTACAATTCCGCCGCCGCCGCCCATTGGATAAAATCCGCCATTAAAATAATGACTCATAACCGAACAATGAACTGGAAAGCAAGCGCGACTTGGCGGCAATCCGTGATCACCACATTGAATGTTTAAAACTGTTTTTAGCAAAGGATCTTTTACATGCCAACCGACAACTTTTTTTAATGAGAAAAGTGCGAATTTTCCAAAATTCTTTGTTCTAAACGGAACGGTAATTTTTTGCCACCAACCTTTTAATTTTGGCATTAATTGAAGTTCGTAGCTTACTTTTTCAACAAGCGAAACATATTCATTGATGTTTTTTTCTTCTTTTGGAAAACGAGCGGCAAGTGCCTTTTTTAGATTTTCAATTCCCGCAGGCAAATCGATTGTTTCATTATTAATCAAACAATGTTCGTATGCTTTTGGATTCATTCGAAAAAATACCATGTCATTGGCAATTCCTAGTCCGCAGTATAATTCATTAATTGCATCTCCGTATTCAATTAGTCCAACATAATGAACTCCGGGACTAAATCGTTGTCCGTTTAACGTGAAACTATGACTCCAACCTCCTGGCACATAATGTTGTTCGAGGACAAGCACTTTTTGACCTGCTCTTGCTAAACAAATGGCAGTTGCTAATCCTCCAACGCCTGAGCCAATAATAATTGCATCAAATTCTTCCATGGTTATTTCTGTAGATTAACTTCGTTCTGTTCGGTCTAAGGACCTCAGGTTACTAAAATACAAATAAATGGAAGTGTATAATAGATTTAACTTTGTTTACCGTTTTAATTTATCCCAAAAGTCAAAATAATTGAACCATTGTAATGGATATTTTTTCAACATCGATTCGACACTTTTTGTGTAAGCAGTTAGCAATGCTTTTTCGTTGCGATGACTTACCTGAACTTCTCTCGTATATAAATGATAATGTAAATTGGGTTCTTTCATTACATACACAAAAACCACTGGCACTTTTAATCTTGATGCGATAAGAAATGGTCCGGCAGGAAAATTAGCTTCTTCGCCTAATAATTTTTCGGATAGCGATTTTACACCTTCAAAATACCTATCGCCAGTAAAACAAACCAATTCATTTCGTGCCAAAGCCGCATTTATTTCAAAAATATGAGATAAATCGTTTTTGATAATAATTATTTTTATGCTTGATTTTTTAGAAATGGTCTCCAAATAATTTTTTATAGAAGAATGTTCTAAATCGGTAGTTACCAGATTAATCTGAAAATTTACGTCAATTTCGCTAAAGAAATGTTCGGCTATTTCAAAATTACCTATGTGAGCGCTGATAAGCACGCCACCTTTTTTTTCTTCTAAAAGTTGGATTAATTTCTCTACGCCATCAAATTCGTAGGTGAATTTATTTTTCATTCCGGCAGAGATCGATATTTTATCTAAAATAGTCTGCCCGAAAGTGTAGTAACTCATGAAGACCATTCTTTTTGCTTTAAAATAAGAATAGCCCAAACGCTTATTGAAGTAATAAAAAATGGCTCGATTGCTCTTTTTTAGGAAGAAAAAATAATACGATGCTACAAAATAAAGAATAAAATAGGCGGATTTAATTCCGGCTTTTTTAATAAAAAAAACGAAAATCTTATAACCTAGAACAGTACCTCTTGATTTGCCATCCCATTTTGCCATTAGGCAACTTTAAGTTTTATCTTATTTTCTACGAGGTCGTAAAAACTTTGAAAAGAAGCAATTCCAACGAAATCGGCTTCTACCAATTTTACTCCAAAGTTGGATTCAATAGAAACAACTAAATCAACATAATCTAAACTATCTAATCCTAAAGTATCTTTTAAATTAGCATCTGGCTGGATATCATCGGCATTTACTTCAAATTCATCAACCATGAAGTCGATCATTCTCTCGATTATTTCTTCTTTATTCATCATTCTTTAAACTTTTTAATAACTAATGCGGAATTTGTTCCTCCAAATCCGAAGGAATTCGACAAAAATATATCAATTTTTTTATTTAATGTAATTTTAACCAAATTTAATTTTGCGGAATCTTCATCTGGATTCTCTAAATTGATGTTTGGAGCGATAAAATCGTTTTGCATCATGAGTATAGAATAAATGACTTCGCTGGCTCCTGCCATCCAACATTCGTGCCCTGTCATTGATTTTGTAGAACTTACATACGGATTGCTTTTACCAAAAACTTCGAAAATAGCTTTTGCTTCATTGGAGTCTCCAACCGGAGTTGAAGTAGCGTGCGCATTTATATAATCAACTTCGCCCGGTTTTACATTGGCTTCATCTAATGCTCTTTGCATAGCTGTTGCTGGTCCTTCTACATTTGGAGTAGAAATATGTCCGCCGTTGGATGAAAATCCGTAACCAACAACTTCAGCAATTATGGTAGCGCCGCGTTGTATTGCCGATTCATAACTTTCTAATATTAAAGTCGCGCCACCGCCACTTGGAACCAAACCGTCACGAGCCGAATCGAAAGGTCTTGATGCTTTTGCAGGTTCGTTTTCTCTTGGTGAAAAAACGCCTAAACCATCAAAACTACTCATAGCATATTTATTAATTTCTTGAGCGCCACCACAAATTATCATTTTTTGAAATCCACTTTTTATTAAGAAATAAGCCAATCCTATTGAATGTGAACCGCTGGCACATGCTGCACTTATAGTAAGATTAATTCCTCGTAATTTAAAAATGGTGGAAAGATTCATGGTTACTGTGGAGTTCATCGATTTGAAAATGGCTCCTGAACCAATAAGTGAAGTATCTTTTTTATCTCTAATAATGTCAGTTGCTTCAATGATTGCTTTAGAAACACTGTCATTTCCGTACATAATTCCGACTTCATTTTGTTCGAAAAAAGCGTCGTCAATTCTTGCGTTTTTTAACGCTTCAATCGTTGCCATGTAGGCATATTCGGTTTCTTCTCCTACACTAATTCTTTGTCTTCGGTTGAGTAATTCTTTTAATTCTGGTTTCGGAACCATGCCTGTTAATGCCGATTGGAATCCGAATTCTTTACGCTCTGGATCGATTGTGATTCCAGATTTACCATTATATAATGATTCTTTTACTTCGTCTAATGAAGTTCCTATGCAGGAATAAATTCCCATTCCAGTAATGACAACTCTATTATTCATTAGCTACAATTATTTTATTAGGAATAAATTCCTCCATTAATATTAATGATTTCTCCTGTAATATAACTGGCTTTTTTCGACACTAGAAAACTCACTAAATCGGCCACTTCTTCGGCTTCACCAAAACGATTTACGGGAACCATTTTAATCAATTCATTTTCGTCTAGTTGACTCGTCATATCGGTTCTTATAAAACCTGGAGCCACGGCATTTACAGTAATATTACGTTTGGCAACTTCTTGAGCCAATGCTTTTGTAGCGGCTACAACAGCTCCTTTTGCGGCAGAATAATTGGTTTGACCAGCGGTTCCTTTAACGCCAGAAACAGAAACCATATTTACTATTCGTCCGTATTTGTTACGCAACATTTTTTGGATGAAGAAATTAGTTACATTAAAAAATCCGTTTAAACTAGTATTGATTACATTGCTCCAATCTTCGGCACTCATCCACATGAACAAACCGTCTCTTGTAATTCCGGCGTTGTTCACTATTGTTTCTACAATAGCATCTGGATTGGCTTCTTGCCATTGCGTTAATACGGCTTTTACTTCTTCTGCATCAGCGACATTAAACTTTATAATTTCGGCAGAAGCTCCAAGATCTTTAACTTGTTGAAGTGTTTGTTCGGCAGCTTCTATATTGGATTGATAATTAATTAGAATGTGGTATTCTGTATCTACTGCTAATTTTTTACAAATTGCACTGCCAATACCTCTTGAACCACCTGTAATTAGAGCACATTTCATTTTTAAATTTATTTTGAATTAAATTCTAACTATTATTTTTTAAACAGTTCTGCATTTTCAAACCATTGATTTCCGAGAATTTGTCCATCTGGTTTTAAATAGCCCCATTTTTTTTCATTTTTGACTCTCGCTATTCCGTTAACAAATCCTTTTTCATCATCTTTAAATAATGAAAAAACGCCACCTGCCGATATATCATATTGTGACGAAATAACCATTTTTCCAGATTCGTTAATGAATCCCCATTTTTTATCTTCTTTAACGGGAGCTAAACCATCTTTACTGAAAATCTCGGCATCATCGTAGGAAGGTTGTACTACAAATTCTCCTTTTAGATTAACAAATCCCCATTTTTTTCCAATACAAGCTGGAGCCAAATTACCAACAAATGCTTTTGCTTTATCGAATTTAGGTTCAATAACCCAGTTTCCTTTTAAATCGATAAATCCAACTTTTTCATTTTTTCTGGCGTACGTTATATTTTGAGAATTAAAATCCCATATTTTATCAACGCCATCAATAGCTTTAAATTTTCCTGCAGTTACTAATCCGAAAGATGTTCCGTTTTTTGCCCAAGTGGTATTTTTTGAATAATTACCAATTTCATCATAGATTATTTCAACAACTACCTTTCCGGTTTTGTCTATAATTCCCCATCGGTCGTTATTTCTTACTCTCGCATAACCGTCTTCATACGATTTTATCACATCGTATTTTGGTTCTAAAATGACCGCCATTTTAGTATCGATTAATCCCGTTTTATCATTTTGTTTTATAAAGGCAACGCCATCTTCAAAATCAAAAACTTTATCAGAACCAGGTGAAGCCACCGTTTCTCCTTTTTTATTGATATAAAACCATTTTTTGTCTTTCATAACAACACAATACCCGCTGTTGAAATATTTAGCATCGTTGAAAGTAGCCGGAATTACCCATTCTCCTTTCGGATTAATAAATCCCCATTTTTCATTGTCTTCTACAGCAGCCAAACCTTCTGAAAAATTCTTTGCGATTTTAAATTTTGGTTGGATTACAAAATCTCCTGATTTAGAGATATAGCCAAATTTCCCGTCTTTTCTAACCAATGCTAACTCTTGTGCGTTTACGAATTGGGAAAATAATACAACTAGTAAAATAATTTTTTTCATGATATTATCGATTTAAATTAATTCTCTATCATATACTCCTTCACCTTTTGAATAAAAGGATACATTACCTGATCTTCCTTAAAAGTAGGAATAATTTTTCTAACATCATCGTACATTTTTTTGGTAACCGATGATATTTCATTTTTTTGCTCCAAAGCGTCAATCGCTTGAACAATCGTAATCAATTCAATGCTCAACACTTGAAACGCGTTCTCAATTACTTTTGAAGCGATAACGGCAGCGTTGGTTCCCATGCTCACGATATCCTGATTGTCATTGTTATTCGGGATGCTGTGAATGTACATCGGATTAGACAACATTTGATTTTCGGCAGTGGTAGATGTTGCTGTAAATTGCACGCCTTGCATTCCGAAGTTAAAGCCCAAAGTTCCTAAATTCACAAACGGAGGTAGAATTTCATTGATTTTAGAATTCAATAAATAATTCAATTGCCGTTCGGCAAGCATCGTTAATTTGGTAATGGCAATTTTAAGTTTGTCCATCTCGAGTGAAATATAATCGCCATGGAAATTCCCACCGTGATATACATGTCTATTCGCGACATCAATGATTGGATTGTCGTTTGCCGAGTTGAACTCTTTCTCAAGAATTGCTGCCACATTGTCAACAGTTTCTTGAATCGGACCGAGGATTTGCGGCACACAGCGCAACGAATAGTACTCCTGCACTTTTTCGCTGAACACGTCTTCTTTGTTCTCGCCAGTATACAAATGATCTTCGCGTTTGCGGATGAGTTTACTGTCGGACAGGTTCGTGCGCATCCTTTCGGCTACTTCGCGTTGGCCTTTATGAAGCTTGGTATTGTTGAGTTCGGCAGAAAAGTGGTCGTCATAAGCTCTCACTATTTCATTGATGGCACACGAGAGTTTGAGCGACCAATCGGCGAGTTTATTTGCCTTGTGTACATTCACAACGCCAATCCCCGTCATTACCGAAGTGCCGTTCATCAACGCCAATCCTTCACGGATTTCAACCTGGATGGGTTCTAATCCTTCCATTGCAAAAACTTCCTGGGTTGGTTTTCTTTCTCCTTTGTAAAACACTTCGCCTTCACCGATAAGCACGAGGGCGAGGTGCGCCAATTGTACTAAATCTCCTGAAGCTCCAACACCGCCGTGTTCGAAAATCAAAGGCGTGATGTCGCGGTTGATGAGTTCCTTCATTAGGTGGATTAACGATGGGTGCACACCTGAATAACCCAAAGAAAGTGTATTGAGCCTGGCGAGAATTGCAGCTTTGACAGCTTGTGGTTCCAACGGATTTCCTGCCCCAGAGGAATGACTGCGAATCAGGTTGTATTGCAACTGCAAACGGTCTTCGTCCTTAATCCGGTATTGTGCCATCGGTCCGAAGCCGGTATTGACACCATAGATGACTTTATTTTTTGAAAATTCATTTAAAAAATTGAAGCTTCTTTTAACTCTTCTCAAGACCGCTTCACTTATACTGATTTTCTCGTTTGAGAAAATGATTGATTCAAATTCCTTTAAACTTAAATACTCATTAATAGTTTTCATTCAACTTATTTATAATAATCCTCTTTTCTAAATATATAAAAAAAATAATTTTTATTTAGAAATTAATGTGTTTAATTTGACAGTTGCAAATGTAGTGTTAATAACATTAAATATTATTCTGTCAACAAATCTATTTTAACAATTCTAAAATAACAAATGTTTTATGGCAAATTCTTATAAAAATTAATTCAAAAATGAAAGATTACGGAGACGATAAGAAAAATGCTATACAAGCAAAATTAGATGCTCAGAAGATTGCTTTTGGCCCAATTATGTTTCAAGCTGCAAAATCACTGAGAAACTTAGGAATATTAGATTATTTATTTCAAAACAACAAAGCAAGTATTGAAACAATAGCGACCGCTCTAGACCTTTCAGTTTATGGAGTTAAAGTGTTATTAGAAGCTGGTTTGAGTTTGGAAGTCGTTTATTTAAAAGACAATGAATTCCTTTTAACAAAAACAGGTTATTTTATTTTAAGAGACGAAATGACCAATATTAACATGGATTTTACACAAGATGTTAATTATCTTGCCATGAATCATCTGGAAGAATCAATAGTAAATGGAAAGCCAGAAGGATTAAAAGAATTGGGGAATTGGGACACCGTTTATCAAGGATTGTCGGTCTTACCAGAAAAAATTAAAAAGAGTTGGTTTGATTTTGATCATTTTTATTCTGATTATACATTCCCAGAAGTAATGCCAATTTTATTTGATAACAATCCGAAATCTTTTTTAGATGTTGGAGGAAATACCGGCAAGTTTTCGATGCAATGTGCCAATTATAGTGACGATGTAAAAATCACAATTTTAGATTTACCAGGACAAACAAATGCGGCGAGAAATAACATTGCAGCAGCTGGTTTTGAAGATAGAATTGCTACAATTGACATTAATTTATTAGACAATTCTATTCCTTTTCCAAAAGGTCATGACATCATTTGGATGAGTCAGTTTATTGATTGTTTTTCGTTAGAAGAAATATCCGGTCTTTTTAAAAGAGCGCACGAAGCAATGACTGAAGAAGCGAGTTTTTATATTTTAGAAACGTTTTGGGATTTACAAAGATTTCCAGCATCGACCTATAGTTTGCATGCGACTTCGTTATATTTTACAGCTGTTGCCAATGGAAATAGTCAAATGTTTCATTCTAATGATATTTTACAGCTTGTTGAAAAAGCAGGTTTTTATACTGATGGAATTCATGAAACAATTGGAATAAGCCATACACTTATAAAATGCAAAAAAAAAGTTAACTAAAAATTATTTAGAATAGTACCTTTGCAAATTCGTAACTGATTTTACAGGAAAATAAAAATAGAATTATGACACAAGAATATGTTGATGTATTAGTAATTGGAGCTGGTCCTTCGGGTTGCGTTTCGGCTTCGCATCTTCACAATAATGGAATCAAAGTTAAGGTTGTAGAAAAAACAAAATTCCCTCGGCTTGTTGTGGGAGAAAGTTTAATTCCGAGAGTAATGGATCACTTTGCCGAAGCTGGTTTATTTAAAAGTTTGGATGCGATGAACTTTGAAAAAAAATTAGGAGCTCGTTTTATTCGCGGAGAAGAAATATGCATTTTTGATTTTAGTAAAAAATACGGTGAAGGTTGGGATTGGACTTGGCAAGTTCCAAGAGCTGATTTCGACAATACAATGGCGCAAGAAGTTATAAAAAAAGGAATTGATTTAGAATTCGAATCGGAAGTAGTTTCGATTTCTTTTGAAGGTAAAAAATCAATTACCGTTATTAAAGATATCGCCGGAAATCTAAAAGAAGTTCATGCTAATTTCGTAATCGATTCAAGCGGTTATGGTAGAGTTTTACCTCGCTTATTAGATTTGGATACGCCTTCTAAATTAGATCCTCATTCTTCTATTTTTACCCATGTTTTAGATGTTAACCGACCAGAAGGTGAAGAAGGAACATTGATTTCTTTTGATATTTTAGAGACGGAAGTTTGGTTATGGGTAATTCCGTTTTCAAATGGAAATACCAGTTTAGGAGTTGTTGGTCCGACGCATTTTATCAATTCGTTATCCGAAAATGCAGCCAACAGAGAAGCATTAAACAACGCCATTAAATTATCAGACTATTATGTGAAACGCTTCGGTGGTGTTGATTTCTTATTCGAGCCCGTTAAACTTGAAAATTATGCGCGTTCGGTAAAACAAATGTATGGTGATGGTTTTGCCTTAACGGGAAACAGCTCTGAATTTTTAGATCCTGTTTTTTCATCGGGAGTGGCGTTTGCTACCGAATCCGGAATGTTAGCTGCAAAACTATACATCAAAGAATCGCAAGGATTAAAAGTCGATTGGGAACAAGAATTTAATGACTACATGCGAAGAGGAATTGGCGTTTTTACCACTTATGTAAAAGAATGGTACACCGGAAATTTACAAACTTTATTTTTCCACCAACCAGAAAACCCAGATGTAAAAGAAAAAATATGTGCTGTTTTAGCGGGTTATGTTTGGGATGAAACCAATCCATTTGTGAAGAAACACGACAATGTTATTAAAAATATGGCGTACATGATTAACGCCGAAAAAGAAGAAGCAAAAAACCTTAGTTAATCACTAAGGTTTTTTTTATAACAATCGTTTTAATTGTAAGGTGATATTTTTGGCTAATTTTTCGTAAGCTCCCGTAATTCTATTACCAAGTCGTCCATTAAAATCTCGATCTTCATAGCCAATTGTTTTTTCATATTCTAACGAAAATAAAACATTATTAGGATTTTTCGTTTCTGAAAAAGTAACAATAGCACTTATTTTAGCTGGCTCCGCAAAGTATCCTGGATAAATCCATGTGGTTTTAATATTCATGGTATATTGTAACTCGCTGTTTTTGCTGCAAACCACTTCTCCTTTTTCGAATTTTTTATTGAAGTAAGCGATGAATGCCGGTTCGTATTGGTTTTCTCTGGCTTCATACCAATCTTTTTCAAACGTTTCGGCTTCACCTTCTTTACCAATTTTTTTCCATTTTTTTTCCTTTATGTAATTGGCTTCGGTTTCAAAACCATGTACTTTAAGATTTGTGTAATCGAATGTGACATTGTATTTTGAAATTCCTTTTAGATTTTTATAATTTCCTGTTAAAACAGTGAACCTTTGACTAAATCCTTGAAAGGTAAAAAACAATAACAAAAATAATAAACTCTTTTTCATTTTTTCAATTTGGAAATATGGAGTAACAAAAAGCCCTAGTTAATTAACTAAGGCCTTGTATTTGCTCTTATAATTTAAGTTATTTTGTGTTTTTAATAATGTAACCTGCTAATGATTTACCTGTTTTAGCAAATCCTTCACCAATTCTAGATTCATTGCTAAAGTTGTTTCCGTATTGATCCCCAGGAGCTTCTTTAGTAGATATCTCTAATACTACATTTGATCGGTTCGCCGTTTCAACAAATTTCAAAGTAGTAGAAACTTTTGCTGGTTGTTTCATTACCATTGCATCCCAACCAGGGAAAATCCATGTTGCTTGAACAATTAAAGTGTATTTTGCAGAAGCTAAATCTTCTTGAAAACTCAAGTTTTTATCTTTTTTAGCCAAAACAATATTTACCAATTCTAAAAATTTTGGTTCCCAAATTGATTTTTTTGCACCTTGCCATTTCTTTTTCCAAACATCACCTACACCGCTATTTTTGTCGTTTAATTCTTTTGCTCTATCAGCAATATACTCTGCTTCGGTTTTATTTTCTTTTAACAACTTTAAGCTGCTATAATCAAATTCGATATTAATTGCTGTTTGACCGTTTAAAAAAGCGAAATCCCCTTTTTCAACATCCATTCTTTGAGCTGATATCATTGTAGACACAAACAATAACGCTACTACTAGTACTTTTTTCATTTTTAAAATTTTTAAGTTTTGTTTGAACAAATTTACTTTTTTTTCTCACACTCGCAAACAAGATGAATCTTTTATTTTTGAGATTAGTAGTGCTAAATTACCATACGATCATAAATACTGAAATACGACAAACATCGTATATTAATTATTTTATCGGCTATGGCTTTTCAACTTGTAACTTTAGCGTATATTTGCCGATTAATTCCTTGTTATTCGGGAGTGCGTTAGGGATTGCAGCGGCATCCTTTTGTGGAATGCAATGAAACAAAAGATACAGCGGAAAGCCCGACCCTTGTGGGAACGCCAAAAAAATCGACAGAAAAAGAAAATGAAGCATATTAGAAATTTTTGCATTATTGCACACATTGACCACGGAAAAAGTACGCTTGCCGACCGACTTCTTGGCGCCACACAAACCGTTACTGCCCGTGAAGAAAAAGCGCAATTGCTTGACAATATGGACTTGGAGCGCGAGCGTGGGATTACCATAAAAAGCCACGCCATTCAAATGGAGTACACTTACAAAGGGGAAAATTATATTCTGAATCTGATTGATACTCCGGGACACGTCGATTTTTCATATGAAGTTTCGCGTTCGATTGCCGCTTGTGAAGGCGCTTTATTAATTGTAGATGCAGCTCAAAGTATTCAGGCACAAACGATTTCTAATTTGTATTTGGCTTTGGAAAATGATTTGGAAATTATTCCGGTTTTAAATAAAGTCGATTTACCAAGTGCTAATCCGGAAGAGGTTAGCGATGACATCATTGATTTATTAGGATGTAAATTGGAAGATATTATTCACGCTTCTGGAAAAACTGGTTTTGGTGTCGAGAACATTTTGGCAGCGATTATTGAAAAAATTCCGCACCCAAAAGGAGTAAAAGACGAATCTTTACAAGCATTGATATTCGATTCTCATTACAATCCGTTTCGAGGAATTGAAGTTATTTTTCGTGTAAAAAATGGGGAAATACGAAAAGGGCAAAAAATAAAATTCATGGCGACTGGCAATGAATATTTTGCAGATGAAGTAGGAACGTTGAAGTTAAACCAAGTCCCAAAAGATGTGATTTCTACGGGTGATGTTGGTTACTTAATATCTGGAATTAAAGAAGCAAAGGAAGTTAAGGTGGGTGATACGATTACCGATGCGAAAACGCCAACTACCAATATGATTGTTGGTTTTGAAGATGTAAAGCCAATGGTTTTTGCTGGAATTTATCCTGTTGATACCGATGATTACGAAGATTTGCGTTCGTCGATGGAAAAATTGCAATTGAACGATGCATCGTTGGTATTTTTGCCAGAAAGTTCAGCAGCATTGGGATTTGGATTTCGATGTGGGTTTTTAGGAATGCTACATTTGGAAATCATACAAGAACGATTGGAACGCGAATACGATATGACTGTAATTACAACAGTTCCTAACGTTTCGTACCTTGCTTATACTAAAAAAGATCCTGAAGTTGGATTTGTAATTAACAATCCGTCTGACTTACCAGAGCCTTCCCGTTTAGACCGAGTGGAAGAACCTTATATAAAAGCGACCATCATTACCAAAGCCGATTATGTGGGAAATGTAATGGGTTTGTGTATTGAAAAACGTGGTGTTATTACGAATCAAACGTATTTAACTACTGAAAGAGTAGAATTGAATTTTGACATGCCTTTAGCAGAAATTGTATTCGATTTTTACGATCGTTTGAAAACAGTTTCTAAAGGATATGCGTCGTTTGATTATTCTCCAATTGGAATGCGAATATCTAAATTAGTTAGATTGGATGTTTTATTAAATGCACAATCGGTTGATGCTTTATCGGCTTTGATTCATGAAAGTAATGCGTATCACATTGGTAAAAAAATGTGTGAAAAATTAAGAGAGTTGATTCCGAGACAACAATTTGATATTCCGATTCAAGCGGCAATTGGTGCAAAAATAATTGCTCGTGAAACTATAAAAGCGTTGCGTAAAGATGTTACTGCCAAATGTTATGGTGGTGATATTTCGCGTAAACGTAAACTGTTGGAAAAACAGAAAAAAGGAAAAAAGCGAATGCGTTTGGTAGGAAATGTTGAGATTCCACAGGAAGCGTTTATGGCGGTGTTGAAATTGAATGATTAAGAAAGTGTGAAGTTCAATATACGAAATACGAGGTTTTGAAAAGATTGCTTCGTTCCTCGCAATGACATGAGAAACCCGATGACGAAAGTTGTTGGGTTTTTTGTAATACTAATATTAGAATTATTCCGTTCTTTGTTTATTAAAATTTAAAAAAATGAAATTAAAATACATTCTTTCTTTATTAATTTTTTGTTTTATTATTTCTTCTGCTTTTGCAGTTACTATTAGTGGAAAAATAGTGAATGCTGCTGAAAATGAAATTGTTTTAAGTGGATTTAATTTTAAAGCTATTATTCCTATAAATTTAGATGGAACTTTTTCAAAAGAAATAGAAATAAAACACAACGGACTTTTTTCTTTTTCTAACAGCACAAACAAATGGGAACTATTCATGACTACTGATTCTGATTTGCAAATAAATTTTGATCAAAACAATGTAGAGACAATCACATATTCTGGCAAAACAGCTAATGAATCTTTGTATTTATATAAAAAAAACAAATTATATGATGCCAAAAACTTTGATATTATAAAAACCTATTCGTTACCAGAAACAGATTATGTCGCTTTTATAGACAAACTAGTTGAAACCAATTTAGAGTTATTAAAAAACACTCCTCAATTGAATACTTTTTTTAGAAATTCTGAAGAAAAAAACATTATTTATAATGCTCAAAGTTATTATTATAATTACAAATATTTTCATTCCTATTATACAAAATCTAATGTTTCAAAAACGAAAATTTGCGAATCAAGATTATTTAACAAAGACATGTTAAAATTTAATTTTGACGAATTTTTGTTTTGTTCAGTATTTAGAGGTTATGAAACAGGAAATTTTTCATCATCATTTAATCCAAAATTTAAAAAAAATAAAGCTCAAGCACAAGAAATTCTGAAAGCAGAATTAGTTAAAATAAACAATCCTATTATAGAAGAATTTATCCTAAAAAACATTGCTGGACAAATTAGAAATTATAATGATAAGGGCAATTATTTGATAAATGCCGTTATTGCTACAACAAAAGATGAAGATTTTAAAACCCAACTTCAATCGAAAGTTGAAAATATGGGAAAATTTATTAATGGTTCGCCTGCTCCAAATTTTGAATTAAATGATAAAAACGGCAACAAAGTAAGTTTAGAAGATTTTAAAGGCAAAAACATTTATATAGACTTTTGGGCTACTTGGTGCAAACCTTGCATTGCAGAAATTCCTGACTTAAAAAAATTAGAAGAAAAATTTAAAAATAAAAACATTGTTTTTCTTAGTATTTCATTAGATAGCCAAAAAGATATTGAAAAATGGAAAAATTTTATCTCAAAAAAGGAATTAGAAGGCACTCATTTAATAGTTGAAAATGCTTGGGAGTCAAAAGTGGTTAAAGATTACATGATAGAATCTATTCCTAGATTTATACTAATTGATACCGAAGGAAATTTGGTAGATATTAATGCTCCGAGACCTTCAACGGGAAAGTCAAGCAAAGCAATTAATCGATTAGAAAATTTATAAAAAATTTGAATTCGATAATTTAAAGTATTCTACCTTTTATTCTATAAAACCTTTGAATCTGTGGCAAAAAAACTTCGTACCTTTGCAAAATGATAGAAGATAAAAATCCGCAACGCACTTCCCTATCGCAATTGGGTGAATTTGGTTTGATTGACCATTTGACAAAAAATTTTGATGTTAAGCAAACTTCCACTATAAAAAGTATCGGAGATGATGCTGCTGTTTTGGATTTCAAGGATAAAAAAATAGTTGTTTCTACCGATTTGTTAATTGAAGGCGTTCATTTTGATTTGTCATATATGCCATTGCGCCATTTAGGTTACAAAGCCGTGGTGGTGAATGTTTCTGATATTTGTGCGATGAATGCAAAACCAACTCAGATTACGGTTTCTGTAGCGGTTTCCAATCGGTTTCCGTTAGAAGCTTTAGAAGAATTATTTGACGGAATTGCGTTAGCATCCAAGTTTTATAATGTAGATGTGATTGGTGGCGACACGACTTCATCACAAAAAGGATTAATTATTTCGATTACAGCTATTGGGGAAGCTAATGAAGAAGAAATTGTGTATCGAAATGGTGCTAAAGAAAACGACTTGCTGGTAGTGACTGGCGATTTAGGTTCGGCGTATATGGGATTACAAGTTTTGGAACGTGAGAAGCAAGTGTTTCAGGTCAATCCGAATAACCAACCAGATTTGGATGCATACACCTATTTAATAGAACGTCAATTAAAGCCAGAAGCGCGCCATGATATTCGGATTTTATTAGAGAAATTAGAAGTGAAACCAACTTCGATGATTGATATTTCTGACGGATTGTCTTCCGAAATTATTCATATTTGCAAGCAAAGTAAAGTCGGTTGTAATTTATTTGAAGAGAAAATTCCGGTTGATCCACAGTTTATAAACGTCTGTGAAGAATTTAATATAGATGGTACTACTGTTGCGATAAATGGCGGTGAAGATTACGAATTGCTTTTTACTATTGCTTTAGAAGATTTCGATAAAATAAAAGCCAATCCTAATTTTACAGTTATTGGACATATGGTTCAAGAAAGTGAAGGTTGTCATTTAATAACTAGAGCTAATACTAAAATTCCACTAAAAGCCCGTGGCTGGGATGCCCTAGAAGAATAACAAAAAATCCACTCGAGTTGAGAGGATTTTTTTATTTTAACATCATTCCGTTTTCTTTAGCTTCATTGACTAATTCTTGGTCGGTGTATTCTGTTTTTCCTATAAGTTCTTTCATATTTTC
>JAYVFV010000101.1:0-15894 GCA_043772885.1 Flavobacteriales bacterium | reverse complement strand
TATTTTGTTCCGAATGTTATTGCGAAAGCCTACAGTTGTAAAACTAATTTACCTCCCAATACGGCGTTCCGTGGTTTTGGTGGGCCACAAGGAAAATTCGCAATTGAAGCAGCCATTGTAAAAGCAGCGGAATCACTGGGTATAAGTCAAGCTGTAATTCAAAAAAACAATTTGGTTGTTGATGGCGATGAATTGTCATACGGACAAATTCTGCAACAAACAGAAGCGCATGCTACTTGGGATAGTTGCATGTCAAATTACAACTATCAGGAACAAAAAAAACGTGTTGAAAAATTCAATGAAACGAACAACCGATTCAAAAAAGGGTTGGCGATACAACCGATTTGTTTCGGAATATCATTCACCAATACAATGATGAACCAGGCGCGCGCACTCGTTCATATTTATTATGACGGCAGTGTAGTGATTAGTACCGGCGCGATCGAAATGGGACAAGGCGTCAATACAAAACTTGTGCAGATTGCATCGGGGATTTTTGGGATTAGCCCGAAACGAATTAGAATAGAATCAGCGAATACTTTACGTGTTGCCAATACTTCTCCAACTGCTGCCAGTGCCGGAGCCGACCTTAACGGAAAAGCTCTTGAGATTGCCTGCAACAATCTGATGGATCGATTACGTCCTTTGGCAAAAGTGGAAGGTGATCCCAAAGACATCCGCATTATGGAAGAATGGGTGTATCGTGGCGCCATAAAAACCGATATGAATTGGACCGATTTAATAATGCTGGCGTTTACCAAAAGAATTGCATTATCCGAAAATGCGCATTATGCCACGCCAACAATCCATTACGATAAAACCAAAGAAAAAGGACATCCGTTTGCCTACCATGTTTACGGAACAGCCATTTTAGAAGTGACAGTCGATTGTTTGAAAGGAACCTATGTTTTTGATAGCGTCAACATGGTGCATGATTTTGGAAAAAGTATGAATAAGGATATCGACAACGGTCAAATTGAAGGCGGGTTGGTACAAGGAATTGGCTGGATGACGTTGGAAGAAATCATTTATAACGAACAAGGACGATTGGTTTCCAATGCACTTTCGACTTATAAAGTTCCCGATATTTATTCCGTTCCAAAAGAAATCAACATTACCCATTTGGATACGGAAGGACATGAATTGGCAATCAAAAAATCGAAAGCCGTTGGCGAACCTCCATTAATGTATGGAATCGGGGCTTACTTTGCTATTCGAAATGCCATAAAAGCGTTTAATCCCAATGCGGATTTGGCTGTCAATGCGCCGTATACTCCCGAAAAAGTATTGATGGATTTATACAAGAAATCATAAACTAGCTTTAATTTGTGGCTTATGGTTTTAGATTTTTATAAAAAGTTTCAGCAGGTACTACAAGAAGAAGAGCGGTTAATCCTAATGGTCGTCATTGCTAATGAAGGCAGTAGCCCTGGCAGAAAAGGTTTTAAAATGATAGTGTCCAAACATCAAATGTACGGCACCATCGGCGGTGGTATTATGGAACATAAGTTGGTGGAATATGTCGTAAATCTTTTAGACAAACCCAAGTTCGAACCTTTTATCAAACACCAAATTCACGATAAATCGGCACCCAAAGACCAATCTGGAATGATTTGTTCTGGGCAGCAAACGATTGCTTTTTACGATATCGATTCGAGTTATTTTCCGTTGACATCAGCAATTCTATCCGACGAAATAATTACAATTCATTATTCCAATCACGGTATCAAAACCAGCAAACCGGAAAACACCGAATGGCATTTTTTAGAAACCAATTCGCTAGTTCAAAAAGTGTATATCATCGGAGCAGGCCATGTGGGTTTAGCATTAAGCGAAGTTTTATCCAAACTCGATTTTGAAATACACCTGCTCGATCATCGAGACAACCTCAACACCATGAATGCCAATCACTTTGTACAATCCAAACAAGTAATCGATTTTGAAGCGGTTGAAAATTTTATTCCTGAAGGAGAAAACGTCTACGTAGTGATTATGTCATTTGGTTATCGAACCGATGATATCATTATCCGACGTTTGCTCGACAAAAATTTCAAGTACATTGGCATGTTGGGAAGCGCAGCAAAAATCACTACTTTATTCGAAAATTTAGAAAGAGATGGATTTGACAAATGGCACATTGCCAGAGTGCATGCGCCTATTGGTATCGACATTAAAAGCGAAAGCACACAAGAAATTGCCATTAGTGTCGCGGCACAACTCATAAAGATTAAAAACCAAATACAATGATTTCCATTACCGAAGCTTTTTCTATTCTTGAAAACACTTCATTTCCGTTAAAAGAAATGACTGTTTCACTATGGGAAGCGCGGAATTCGGTTTTGGCAAAAACTGTATTTTCACCTATCAACATGCCACCATTTCGGCAATCGAATATGGATGGTTACGCACTTTCGTTACACGATGCATTGGAATATGTTATTGTCGGAGAAGTAAAAGCTGGAGATCATTTTACCAAAATTCTTCAACCCGGTCAAGCTGTAAAAATATTTACCGGAGCCGCAGTTCCCGATTCGGCACAAGCTGTCATACAAATTGAAAAAGTGTCCGTTAACGAAAATCAATTGTTGCTTCAAGAAGCAGTACTTCCCGAAACCAACGTCAGACCTTTAGGTTCTCAAATTGTACAGAATCAAATAGCACTCAAAAAAGGAACTTTTCTCAACGCAGCAGCTATCGGTTTTTTATCTGGCTTGGGATTTACCACAGTCAAAATTTACAAAAAACCAAGCGTTGGAATTGTAATTACCGGCAATGAATTAGTTGAATCCGGACAACCTTTACCTCACGGAAAAGTATACGAAAGCAACGCCATTATGCTGCAATCGGCTTTATACGATTCGCATTTTGATAACATAATCTTATACAAAGTCGAAGATGATTTTGAAAACACAAAAGCAACTCTCGAAAAAGCCATTCATGAAAATGAAATGGTAATCGTTTCGGGAGGCATTTCTGTTGGTGATTACGATTTTGTAGGCAAAGCTCTTGAAAGTCTTGGTGTCGCAACACTATTTCACAAAGTCAACCAAAAACCTGGAAAACCTTTATTCGCTGGAAAACACAACGACAAATCCATTTTTGCCTTACCTGGAAACCCAGCTGCGAGTCTGACTTGTTTTTATATTTATGTCTTGCCCACGTTGCAAAAACTTTCTGGAAAGTCGCCATCCTATCATTCCCAACTTTTACTATCGTTGGCACACGATTACGAAATTAGCAATTCCCGAGATCAGTTTTTAAAAGCTACAATTGCCGAAAATGAAATAACCATCCTATCACATCAAGATTCTTCCATGCTCAATTCCTATGCTTTGGCAAATGTTTTGGTGTATCTTCCCTCCGGAAATTACACTAAAATAAAAGGCGATAAAGTTGCCGTTTACCTTTTTCAACAACGCGATTAGTAGTTATCTTTGTTAGTCAATAATTAAATTGTATGCTTACAGCCGAAATCCTTAACGCGCCTTTACTACTTATTTTATTGGTTATTGTGGCTTTTCTCTACGCTAGTGTGGGACATGGTGGCGCAAGCGGTTATTTGGCATTGATGAGTTTATTTTGTTATCCGGTAACGTTTATGAAACCCACCGCATTGTTATTGAATGTTTTGGTTTCAGCCATTTCGTTTTACTTTTACTATCGGGAAAAGCAATTTGAATGCAAGCTGTTTTATCCGTTTGCTATTACTTCGATTCCATTTTCGTTTCTCGGCGGTATGATAACGATTGAAACCCATTTTTATAAAATAATTTTAGCCACAGTTTTACTATTTGCTGTAGCAAGATTATTGGGTTTGTTCGGAAAAGGAAAAGTGGAAATCAAACCCATCCACATTCCTTTAGCTTTATGTATCGGAGCTGTAATCGGATTTATATCAGGGTTAATCGGAATTGGCGGTGGCATTATTTTAAGTCCAGTTTTACTTTTACTGGGATGGGCAACCATGAAACAAACCGCAGCGGTTTCATCCTTATTTATTTTTGTCAATTCGATAGCAGGCCTTTTTGGATTTGTAACCAAAGGAGGAACTTTGCCCACATCCTCATCAATAATAATTATCGCAGCAGTTATTGGTGGAATCGCTGGCGGTTATTTCGGAAGCAAAAAATTCAACACCACAACTTTGCGAACGGTTTTAGCCATTGTTTTGACCATTGCGATTGTAAAACTTTACACCACTTAGCATGACTATCAGCATAAAATATTTCGGACTTGTAGCCGATATCACGCAACGAAAAGTAGAAATCCTTTCTTTTGAAGAAGCTGCACAATCGTTACAATTCATCCAATCCCAATTAGAAGAAAAATATCCCGAAATAAAAAACACCAGTTATTCTTTTGCTGTAAATCAAACCTTAGTTAAAGAAGATTTTGTACTTTCCCACAATGATGAAATGGCTTTACTTCCACCCTTTGCGGGAGGATAAAAATTAAAAAATGACGACACATTCCAATCGATATAACAGACAAACGATACTTCCCGAAATTGGAATTTCAGGACAAGAAAAGCTAACCAATGCCAAAGTTTTAGTCATTGGCGCTGGAGGTTTGGGTTGTCCTGTGTTGCAAAATCTGGTAGCTACTGGCGTGGGTTGTATTGGAATAGTAGATGGTGATTGTGTAGAAGAAACCAATCTCCACCGACAGTTTTTATATACGTTAAATGATCTTGGTAAAAATAAAGCTCTCGTTGCTACAAGCGTTGTTTCCAATCAAAATCCAGAGGTAAAAGTAATTCCATATTCCAATTATTTTACGGAAGAAAATGCTTTTGAAATTATTTCCGATCATCAAATTATCGTCGATTGTACTGATAATGTAATGACCCGTTATTTGATTAATGACGTGGCTTTGTTTAAAAATATTCCGATGATTTATGCCTCCATTCACAAATTTGAAGGACAACTTTCAGTTTTTAATTACAAAATGGGACCAACTTATCGCTGTTTGTTTCCAGAAAGTGATACTTTAAAAACATTTCAAAATTGTAATAATAGTGGTGTTTTGGGAGTTTTGCCAAATACTTTAGGTGTGATGCAAGCGAATGAAGTTTTGAAAATTATATTGGGAATAGGTACCGTTTTAAGCGGAAAATTATTGTTATACGACGCTTTGAAAACGGAATTTCAAACCATCACTATTCAAGTAAATGAAACCGAAAAAGAAAAAGGAATTAAAAACGGATTATCAATATTAAATCATTCATCAACCAAAGGAATAGGAACGATTGCTGCTGCCGATTTTTTTAAGGAAGTTGCCAATAAAGAAACGGTAATAATTGATATCCGTGAAAATTATGAAGAACCAAAACTAGCATTCGAAAACATAAAGTTAGTACCTTTATCAGCAGTTGAAAAATTTTTACAAAACACCAATCCCAATCAAAAAATAATCTTGTTTTGTCAAGTTGGAGACAGGAGTAAATTGGCTGCAAACTATTTAATAAAAAAAGGATTTACCAATCTTTTTCATTTGCAAAACGGAATGGAAGCATTAGAGAAAACAACGATATAAATGACGACAGACCAACCAAAAAAATCTTCTTTCATAAACGGTGCAATTACCGCTGAGTTCATTGGCAATTCGATTGCAAAACATCAAAGTAAAACAACTATTGGTGCACACAATATCTTCTTGGGACAAGTCCGTGCCGATGAAATTGACGGAAAAAAAGTCGTCGCTATTGACTATTCCGCTTATGAAGAAATGGCGGAACAAACTTTTTATAAAATTCGCGAAGCTGCTTTCGCCAAATACGAATTGTCGTGCCTGCACATCTATCACAGTTTGGGAAAGGTGGAAGTTGGAGAAATTTGCCTGTTTGTCTTTGTATCTGCACCACGCCGAAAAGTAGTTTATGAGGCATTGGAATTTTTAGTCGATGAAATCAAAGAAAAAGCAACGATTTTCGGAAAGGAAATCTTCGAAGACAAAACCTACACCTGGAAAAAAAACACTTAAAATGGTCGACATCACACATAAAATCACAACGCTACGAACTGCAACTGCACAAGCTATTGTCAAAGTCGGTTCGCACGAAACTATTGAAGCCATTTTGAACAAAACAGTTCCCAAAGGCAATGTCTTGGAAGTGGCACGAACAGCGGGATTGTTTGCTGTAAAAAATACATCGAGCGTGATTCCCGATTGTCATCCTATTCCGATTGAATACACTGGAATTGAGTTTGAAATTCTTGAAAATTCCATTCAAATCGAAGTCACCGTAAAAACCATTTACAAAACAGGAGTCGAAGTCGAAGCCATGCACGGTGCGTCAATTGTGGCATTAACAATGTACGACATGTTGAAACCGATTGATAAAAAAGTAGAAATCTCCACGGTGAAATTACTTCATAAAAAAGGAGGGAAATCCGACTTTATAGTTACCGAAAACCAACATCTTGTTGTTGCTGTAATCGTGTGTTCGGATAGCGTTTCATCAGGTAAAAAAGAAGATGCGTCAGGGAAAATCATTGCAAAAAAATTAGAAACTCTAGGATTGTCTGTAGCAAATTATGTTGTTATTCCAGATACTATCGAGACGATTCAAAGCAACATTCAATCCTTTTGCAATCAAAAAATAGATTTGATAATCCTCACAGGAGGGACAGGTTTGTCACACAATGATGTAACTCCGGAAGCTGTTATTCCAATTTTAGACAGAAGAATTCCAGGTATCGAAGAAACTATTCGTTCCTACGGACAGCAAAGAACACCTTTAGCAATGCTTTCACGAAGTGTTGTCGGATTTAAAGGCGACACTTTAATCATGGCATTACCAGGTTCTGTTGGCGGTGCTGGTGAATCTATCGATGCTGTTTTTCCATCGGTTTTGCATTTGTTTCAACTCTTGAACGGATTTGATCATGGAAAATAAATTCCTTTTAGAAGATACTTTCGGTCGCCATCACAACTATTTGCGGATTTCGATTACCGAACATTGTAATTTGAGATGCAGCTATTGCATGCCCGAAGAAGGCATTTCGCTCACACCCAAATCCCATTTGATGACTTCCGATGAAATTTTGTTCATCGCCAAAACCTTTGTTGCAGTTGGTATAACTAAAATTCGATTGACAGGCGGCGAACCATTAGTCCGAAAAGATGCCAAAAAAATTATCCTCGATTTGGGAAAATTAGGTGTCGATTTAACGATAACTACCAACGGGATTTTAGTTCCGAATTTTATACCAACTTTCAAAACAGCCGGAATCCAAACAGTAAATATTAGCATTGACAGTTTACAAAAAGCAAAGTTCAATCAAATTACGCGTCGGAATTATTTCGACGAAGTAATGAAAAACATTGACTTATTGCTTCATGAAGGGTTTCGCGTAAAACTCAATGTGGTTTTGATTAAGGATATTAATGACAACGAAATCATCGATTTCATCCGGTTGACTAAAGATAAAAACATACAAGTTAGGTTTATCGAATTCATGCCTTTTAGCGGCAACAAATGGGACAAATCAAAGTTGGTTTCGTATGCTGAAGTGATGGATGTACTTCAAACGGAATTTGCATTCGGCGAAATTGAACGACTTACCGATGCACCAAACGACACCGCTAAAAATTTCAAAATCGCTTCATATATGGGAAGTTTTGCGATTATCAGTTCAGTAACCAATCCGTTTTGCAGTACGTGCAATCGCATTCGATTAACTGCTGATGGGAAGTTGAAAAACTGTTTGTTCTCAAATTCCGAAACGTCGCTGTTGGAAACTTTGCGTGCCGGCGAATCCATACTTCCTTTAATCCATCAAAATCTAATTGCAAAAAATGCCTTAAGAGGTGGCATGGATGACGATTTAAAATTTCAAAATCCCGACCTGTTTTCTCAAAACAGAACAATGATTGCCATCGGAGGTTGAACCCTGATTCAATAATTCACAACTTAACTTGTATTTTTTTTAATTAAAACTATATTTGTTAGTCCGCAATTAAAAAAAATTAAACACCCTTAGGGCGAACAGAACGAAGTTAAACATAGAAAAAAATAAGTATAAAGAGATGGATAGATAAATTCTTTTTTACATAGCTATGTAATCTATATAAAAACAAAGTTTTCTTATTACAGAACCATAGAATTCTATGATTCTATGTGTTTAAAAAACCTAAAAATTAAATCTTGCAAGAAAGAAAAATATACAGTCATCGCGTTTGGATTAATAACCAACTCCAACGCGCTACAATCGGTTTTAAAAACGGAACAATTACTTCAATCCATTTTGAAAAAGAAATGGATGCCGAAGATTTTGGCAATGCAGTGATTATGCCTGGTGTTATCGATGTTCACGTTCATGTTAACGAACCCGGAAGAACCGAATGGGAAGGCTGGGAAACGGCAACACAAGCCGCTGCTGCCGGAGGTACAACTACTATTATCGATATGCCTTTGAATGCGAGTCCAGTGACGACAACATTAAATGCTTTCCAACAAAAACTAGATTCTACAAAAGGAAAAATGAACGTGAATGTGGGATTTTATGCGGGACTTATTCCCGGGAATTCCCAACATTTAGAAGCGATGATGCAAGCTGGAGTTGTAGGTGTGAAATGTTTTCTAACACATTCTGGTATTGACGAATTTCCAAATGTCACCGAAAAGGATTTGGACGAAGCAATGCCAATTATTGCCAAATACAATGTACCATTATTAGCACATTGCGAATTGTATGATAATGAGATTGAATGCGATTTTGAAAACAATCCAACGAGCTACCAACATTACTTAGCCAGTCGTCCAAAGCAATGGGAAAACGACGCTATCGATTTGATGATACGCATGTGTCGCAAACACAACTGTCCCGTTCATATTGTGCATGTCGCTTCCGCGGAAGCGTTATCCAAAATCGAATCCGCAAAAAAAGAAGGTTTACCAATTACAGCAGAAACGTGCACACAATACATTTACTTCAATGCAGAAGACATTCCGGATGCGAATTGCATCTACAAATGTGCGCCACCGATTCGTGAAAAAGCGAATAACATGCAATTGAAAAAAGCGTTTCTTTCAGGCATCTTGGATTTTATAACAACCGACCATTCGCCAGCACCTCCCAAAATCAAAGAAATGGAAACAGGCAATTTGAAAAAAGCGTGGGGTGGCATTGCCGGAATTCAATTTTTATTAAATGGATCGTGGACAGCGTTAAAAGATATGATGTCTTTGGAACAGTTTATTCCGCTCGTTACTTCAAAACCTGCTCATTTTATTAAAGCCAATTCAAAAGGAACAATTGCAATTCATAACGATGCCGATTTTGTCATTTGGAATCCGGAAGAAACCAACACAATTCGAAAAGAAGATATTTTTTTCAGATATAAAATAAGTCCTTACATTGCACAAACCTTAAGTGGTGTGATCATCGAAACCATCGTGAATGGGGCAACCGTTTATCAAAATAAATCAATACAAAATAAAAATAAAGGACAATGGCTTTTGAGAAAGTAAAAGAAATAATCAAAGAATCACCAGCATTTACACAACTTACCGACTTAGCTGCAGAACGATTAGGCGGAAAAGTGTTGTATGCTACCGACGATTTTTTTGCCGAAAAAGAAAACCTGATTGCACCAACGCGTGGTGTTTTTATTACCGATAAATACACCGACAGAGGAAAATGGATGGACGGTTGGGAAAGCCGAAGAAAAAGAACGCCCGGACACGATTGGGCAATTATTCAATTGGCTACTTCCGGGAAAATTACAGGTTTTGATATTGATACCAATTTCTTTTTGGGAAATCATCCACCTCATGCATCTATAGAAGCTATTAATATTACCAATGCTGATTCTATTTCAGATTGGGAAAATTTAGCCTGGAAGGAAATTTTGCCAAAATCGCATTTAGATGCTGGTTCACAAAATTTTTACGAATGTCAAAGTGACGAAATATACACGCACCTTCGTTTGCACATTTATCCCGACGGCGGTGTGGCAAGATTAAGAGTTTATGGAGAGGTATTCAAAAACTGGGATGCGGTTTCAACATCTCAAGAAATTGATTTAGCAGCTGCCATCAATGGCGGTCAAGCGATTGCATGTAACGACATGTTTTTTAGCGCAATGAGCAATTTGATTATGCCGAATCGTGGTGCGAATATGGGTGATGGTTGGGAAACCAAAAGAAACCGAACTCCGAACAATCGCGACTGGGTGATTTTAAAATTAGCACACAAAGGAACTGTTGACAGAATCGTTGTCGATACGTGTCATTTCAAAGGTAATTATCCCGATAGTTGTTCGATAGAAGCTTGTTTTTCGGAAACCGATGATGTAATGAACAGTGCGTATTGGGATGCTTTATTGCCTCAGCAAAAGTTAAGTGCCGATCATCAACACGAGTTTGTTTCCGAAATCAATAACCATAAACCGATAACACATATTCGGTTGAATATCTTTCCGGATGGTGGTGTGAGTCGTTTGCGAATCTTTGGTAAAATCAGTAAATAGTGAGTATTAGTACTTTTATATTGATTGTTTTATACGTAGTTTATTTTGGCGTTGTAATTACGCTGGGATACATCTCGTATAAAATGCCGAAGTTTAAAATTACAAAATCTGATAATGATTCGGAAGAAACTTCAGCAATAAAAGTCACAAGTCAGAATTATATTTACACTGGAATATTGCTGGCGATTGTTGGAATTCTTGTCAACACTTACATCATAGTTCAAGGAACACCGTTAGAAAGTCACATGATGGAATGGCTCAATATTGTCATTCGGCTTTTGCACATTACTTTTGGTATCGCGTGGATTGGCGCTTCATTCTATTTTGTCTTTCTCGAAAATGCTTTAAACCGTACTGAAGATGTTCGCGACGAATTGTCCGGAAATCTTTGGGCAGTTCACGGTGGCGGATTTTATTATTTGGAAAAATACAAAGTCGCTCCCAAAACCATTCCGAAGCACTTACACTGGTTCAAATACGAAGCCTATTTTACATGGCTTTCCGGATTTTGTTTGCTGTTTGTCGTCTATTATTTCAATGCTTCTGCTTTTTTAATTGACAAAAACGTTTTAGATATTAGCGCCACACAAGGAATTTTAATCGGCGTTGGTTCTTTTATTGTTGGTTGGTTGATTTATGATGTGATGTGCAAATCGACTTTAATCAAAAACCAACTCTCATTTTCTATCATTGGATTTCTAATTCTGATTTCTTTTGCATGGTTCTATTGTCACGTATTCAGCAGTCGTGCTGCGTATATTCATTTTGGAGCGATGATAGGAAGCATTATGGTTGCCAATGTTTTCTTTGTTATTATTCCGGCACAGAAAGCAATGGTTAGTGCTGCAAAATTGGGATTGCCATTAGATCCAACTCTAGGGAAAAACGCATTAACACGTTCCTTACACAACAACTATTTTACATTGCCCGTTTTGTTTGTGATGGTAAGCAATCATTTCCCATCAACTTTCGGTTATGAATATCCTTGGATAATTTTGGCTATTATTTCTTTAGGTGCGGCTGGAGTGAAACACTATCTCAATTTAAAGGAAAAAAAGGAACTTAACGTTTGGATTTTACCAGTTTCCGTTGTAATTCTTTTAGCAGCTTGTTTTATATCGGCACCAAATACCAATCCGAATGAATGTAAAAAGGAAGTCAGTATTGTAGAAGTCCAGGGAATCATTCAGAAACGTTGTGCTCAATGCCATTCATCAGCACCAACAGACGATGTGTACAGAGTCGCTCCAAACGGCGTAATGTATGACACACCAGAAGATATCGCTAAGAAAAAAGAATTAATTATGCAGCGTGTTATTCTCACGAAAACAATGCCGCAGAACAATAAAACCAATATGACCGAAGAAGAACGAAACACTATTCGATGTTGGATTGAACAAGGAGCGATTTTGGAGTGAAGTGTAACTCAATTTATAGACAATTAATGATTTAAAATATGTCAGATAATCCAAATGAAGAAGCATTAGAAAATCTAGCTAAAGATAGTGAGGAAACTATTTCTAGTCAGGTTGAAGAAACTATATTATTAAATGAAGAAAAACAAAACGACATGGAAGTACATCATCATGCTCACAATGCAGCAGAACCACATCACAAAAAAAACTGGAAAAGTTATTTTTGGGAGTTTTTAATGTTATTCCTTGCTGTGTTTTGTGGATTTTTGGCAGAGTATCAACTAGAACATACGATTGAAAAAGATAGAGCAAAGGAATTTTCAATATCGTTAGTTCAAGACATGCAAAACGATATAATAGCTATGGATTTGCATAAAAAAACAGGTGATATTTATTGTGTAACAACTGATAGCTTATTAAAAATAAGTACAACTAAATTAGATGGGAAAAATGCCACAAAGTTTTCTTTCTACACTCGATTTATGTATTGGACTGCATCAATGAATTGGAACAGAGCAACATTTGAACAAATAAAAAATTCAGGTAGTTTGCGTTATTTTAAAAACAATCAATTATTGCAAAAATTAATGAAGTATAATGCAACTGTAAATTACTATGAAGCTGAGTTTGAAAACCGAATGATTAGAGGAAATATTTTGATAAATCACATTAATAAAATTATTGAACCTCAGTTTCATCATGATTTATCACCATACATACTATTAGATTTAGATACCATGTCAAAAGAAACCAAAGAGATGTTTTTTAATCGAAAAGTAGAATCGTTAGAAACTAAAAGAGCTGTGATAAATGAAATGATGAATATGTGCATAGTGCAACAAAGAAATATTCTGTATATTAATCGTGCAAGATTATTACCAGCAAAAGAACTTGCGGTTGAATTAATTGCTGACCTTAAAAAAGAATATCATTTAAAATAAATTTAAGTTAAAATATAAAACTAAAAGCAAATATGAATTTATCAACATTCAATACTTTTGATAAAGAAACCACCTCCAAACATTTAATGGATTGCTGTGGTTCTACCCAATGGGTTTCGGCTATGATGTCGCATTTTCCTTTTGATTCCGAAAAGACATTGGTGGATTTATCAGCGAAAATTTGGTACGACCAATGTTACCAAACCGATTGGAGGGAATCCTTTACCCATCATCCAAAAATTGGCGATGTTAAAAGTCTGACTGAAAAATTTGCAGGCAAAGAGCAAGCTGGAGTAGCTGTTGCGACATCTCAAACAATTGAAGCTTTATCAAAAGCCAATTTCGATTATGAAAATAAATTCGGATTTATCTTTATCGTTTGTGCCACCGGAAAATCGGCAAACGAAATGTTGCAATTGCTTTTAGACCGATTAAAGAATACAGCCGAAGAAGAGTTGCACATCGCCATGGGCGAACAACAAAAAATCACCATTATCCGTTTCAAAAAGTTATTGACAGAAGGTAATTTCTATTTTTTAAAAGTAAGTCAAATTACGACTCACGTTTTAGACACCGCTGTGGGTTTACCTGGGAAGAACATTTCCATTCGGTTACAAACCAAACGAAATAATGTCTGGCAAACTATCGCACAAGGAATCACCAATACTGATGGCAGAATTCCCGATTTATTGCCTCAAGAAAGAAATTTAAAACCCGATACGTACAAAATGGTTTTCGATACGGGAAGTTATTATGCTTACCAAAATCTAAAAACATTTTATCCTGAAGTAGAGATTCAATTCACCACTTTTGATGAAACGCATTATCACGTTCCGTTATTGCTAAATCCTTTTGGATACAGTACATACCGAGGAAGCTAATCATCCTCAAACATTCATAATTCATAACTCATAATTCATAACTCAAATGACAATTCCTTCCACCAAAAAAGAACAATTGTTCCAAAGTTTAAGTCAAGCCAATACCACATTTAACGAAATATATCCTGGAGACAGAAGCGAACGTCAACCTGTACACACTTTGTACGGAGGTGCCAACCTTTTTAAATTCGATGCACCGATGGCTTTAGGAGAAAGAGCTTTGGAAATATTAGAAACCTACGCTCCCAATCACGAAGTTTTTGGTAAAGCATTCGGTTTAACCGGAGGTAACGATTTTAGCAAACGCATATACGATAAAGTAGTTGCCAAATTAAAATCGGAAGCCATAGAAGATTTTCGAATTGACTTTGAAGACGGTTACGGCAACCGAAGCAATGAAGAAGAAGATGCAACCGCAGTAACAGCAGCCAAAGAAGTTGCTAAAGGAATGAAAGAAAAAACACTTTCGCCATTCATCGGAATCCGCATCAAACCGTTTACCGAAGAAATGAAAGAGCGAGGTTTGCGAACTTTAGATATTTTCGTGAGCACATTGGTCAAAGAATCAGGCGGAAAATTACCTGAAAATTTTGTGGTGATGTTACCAAAAGTGACGATTCCAGAGCAACCCGAAACCTTAGCCAATTTCTTTACCATTTTGGAAGAAGAATTGGGTTTAGAAAGAGGAATTCTAAAAATGGAAATGATGGTCGAAACTACCCAAGCCATTATGGCAATTGATGGTACGAATCCACTCTACAAATTCATCAAAGCGAGCCAAGGACGCTGTATCGCCATGCATTTCGGAACTTATGATTACACCGCAAGTTGCAGCATCACCGCAAAATACCAACAAATGGATCACCCTGTTTGCGATTTTGCGCATCACATGACCAAAGTGGCGTTGGCACACACCGGCATTTGGTTGAGCGACGGCGCGACCAACATCATGCCTATCGGACCACACCGTGGCGATTTGACTCCGGCTCAAGAAGAAGAAAACCGACTTATAGTCCACCGCGCCTGGAAAAAAGGATACGATCATATTCGTCATTCCCTTTGGAATGGCTTTTACCAGGGTTGGGATTTGAATCCGGCACAATTTCCGATGCGTTACGCTGCCGTTTACGCCTTCTTTCTAGAAAGTTATGACGATGCTGTTGATCGCTTAAAAACCTTCGTAGAAAAAGCGGCAAGAGCAACTTTGATTGGCGATGTGTTTGATGACGCAGCGACAGGCCAAGGATTACTCAATTACTTCCTTCGTGCTTTAAACAGTGGTGCCATTACCGAAGAAGAAGTCTTGGCAACCGGATTAACATTGGACGAAATTCGAGGTCGTTCCTTCAAGAAAATTTTAGAAAACAGAGCCGCCAAATAAAAGTAATTAACAGGTAAATGCTCATAAATATTTAATTTCCAGTGAAAGACTAATAGCTATTTTACTAATTTAGCTTTAGTAGGAACTGTATATGTTCCTGATTTCTAACTAAATTAAACTTTATGAAAAAACTATTTGCTGAATTTTTCGGAACGTATTGGCTGGTATTTGGTGGTTGTGGTAGCGCTTTGTTTGCCGCTGGTTATTCTGGATTGGGAATTGGATTTGCTGGTGTATCCTTAGCATTTGGACTTACAGTTTTAACAATGGCGTATGCTGTTGGTCACATTTCTGGCGGACATTTTAATCCTGCAGTTTCTGTCGGATTATGGGCTGGGGGACGATTTTCTGCTAAAGATTTGTTTTCATATATTGTTGCTCAATGTTTGGGAGCTATAGCTGCTGGTGGAACGTTGCTTTTCATCCTTTCCGGAAAAGCGGGTTTTGTCATTGATAATACTAAAGCAGGTGCGTTTGCCTCCAACGGTTATGATGCTTTTTCACCTGATGGTTACAATATGATGTCTTGTTTTGCAGCAGAATTTATTTTAACAATGTTCTTCCTTCTTGTAATTCTTGGAGCGACGGGAAAATTTTCTCATGTTAAATTTGCCGGAATTGCTATTGGTTTAGCGCTAACATTAATTCACTTAATCAGTATACCAATTACAAATACCTCTGTAAATCCGGCGCGTTCTTTGTCGCAAGCCATTTTTGCCGGTGGTACTCCTTTAGCTCAGGTTTGGCTGTTTTGGGTAGCTCCGATTGCGGGTGCATTAGCGGGTGGATTTATCTATAAA
>JAYVFV010000100.1:0-15962 GCA_043772885.1 Flavobacteriales bacterium | reverse complement strand
GTTTGCATCGGGGATGAATGCTGCTGGAAGAAATGTTTACGGTGGATTGAAGTTCAGTCTCTAAACTTAGAAACACATATAGTAACAAAAAATCCCTCTATTGAGGGATTTTTTTATTTCTTATTTCAACTTTTTCTTTACTTCAACTTCTTGGAAAGCTTCGATAATGTCGAGTTGTTCAATGTCGTTATAATTTCGTAATTGGATTCCGCAATCGTAACCTTTTGCCACATCTTTTACATCGTCTTTAAATCGTTTTAACGCGATTAAATCTCCGGTGTAAATTACAACACCTTCACGAATTAAACGTATTTTAGAACTTCTATAAATTTTACCGTCGGTAACCATACAACCTGCAATAGATCCCACTTTAGAGATTTTGAATATCTCACGAATTTCGGCAGTTCCGGTAATTTCTTCCTTCATTTCTGGAGAAAGCATTCCTTCCATCGCGTCTTTCAAGTCATCAATTGCATCGTAAATAATAGAATAGTTTCGGATATCGATTTCTTCTTTATCAGCTAATTGACGTGCATTTCCGGCAGGACGAACATTAAATCCGATGATAATCGCATCTGATGCAGACGCCAACATAACGTCGGTTTCGGTAATGGCTCCAACTCCTTTATGGATAATATTAATTTGAATTTCTTCGGTAGATAATTTAGAGAACGAATCGGACAATGCTTCAACAGAACCATCCACGTCACCTTTAAGGATGATGTTCAATTCTTTAAATTGTCCAAGAGCAATACGACGACCAATTTCCGCCAATGTAATATGACGTTGTGTACGAACTGATTGTTCACGCATTAATTGGGTACGTTTTCCTGCGATTTGTTTGGCTTCTCTTTCGTCAAGAAAACAGTTGAATTTATCTCCCGCTGTTGGCGCACCATCCAAACCTAAAATAGAAATGGGCGTTGCTGGTCCGGCAGTTAATACATTATGACCTCTTTCATCATGCATGGCTTTTACTTTTCCGTGGTGTTTTCCGGCAAGGACATAATCACCCACTTTCAACGTTCCGGCTTGTACTAAAACAGTAGAAACGTAACCTCTACCTTTGTCAAGAAATGCTTCAACAACAGTTCCGAGTGCTGGTTTATTTGGATTCGCTTTTAATTCTAAAATTTCAGCTTCTAATAATACTTTTTCTAGCAATTCTTTAACGCCTATACCTGTTTTTGCTGAAATATCTTGCGATTGGATTTTTCCACCCCAGTCTTCAACAAGAAGGTTCATTCCGGCTAATTTTTCTTTTATTTTCTCTGGATTTGCTGTTGGCTTATCCACTTTATTGATAGCGAAAATCATCGGAACACCAGCAGCTTGTGCGTGACTAATTGCTTCTTTTGTTTGCGGCATGATGTCATCATCGGCAGCGATTACAATGATAGCAATATCGGTAACTTGCGCTCCACGTGCACGCATGGCGGTAAATGCCTCGTGACCTGGTGTATCTAGGAAAGCAATTTTTTGTCCACCTTCCAATGTTACTCCGTATGCACCGATGTGTTGTGTAATTCCACCCGACTCACCAGCAATTACATTTTCTTTACGAATGTAATCCAGTAATGATGTTTTACCGTGATCGACGTGACCCATTACGGTTACAATTGGTGCTCTTTCGATTAATTCGTCTTCCGTATCGGCAACAATTTCAATAGCATCTTCAATGTCTGTGGTGATAAATTCTACTTCGAAACCAAATTCGTCAGCAACAATGGTAAGTGTTTCAGCATCCAAACGTTGGTTCATGGTTACCATGATTCCGAGTGTCATACAAGTCCCGATCACTTTCGTAATTGGCACATCCATCATCGTTGCAATCTCACCAACTGTAACAAATTCGGTTACTTTAATTGTTTTGCTACCTTCTTCGATGGCTCTTTGCTCCTCGTCAGTTCTTTGACGGTGCGTATCTCTTTTGTCTTTTCTGTATTTTGCCGCTTTCGATTTAGAACCTTTTCCTTGAAGACGTTCTAACGTTTCCTTGATTTGGTTTTTAACTTCCTCTTCTGTCGGTTCTACTTTTTGAACAATCGCTGGTCGATTTCCTTTTTGGAAACCTCCGCCGCCGCCAGGTCTTGCAACAAATTTTCCGCCTGTTCCCGTTTTAGCTCCTGTTCCCGTTGCTCCTGGAGTTCCTGGTCTATTTTCACCTGGTTTTGGTGGAATTCTTTTACGTTTATTTTTATCGCTTGGCTTAACATCGCCTGGTTTATTAGGAGTAATCTTAGGATCTTCTTTTTTCTTCTTCGGTTTATTGAATTGCGTTAAATCAATTTTTTGCCCTGTAAGAATTGGTCCTGTAAGATTTTGATATTGTGTAGTATGCGTTTCATCGATTGGTTCTTCAACGACTTCTTTTACTTCTTGAGATTTTTCTGGTTTAGGTTTAGCAGCAATCTCTACTTTTTTCTCGACCACTTCTGATGGAGCAGCTGGTTTAGCTCCGCTCAGTTCGGCTGTGCCTCGGGTTTGTTTTGGTTGTTCGCTATCGTTAGAGCTTGGATCAACTTTTTCAACTACAGGTTTAGCAACTTGAGCCGCTGGTTTTGTTTCCAAGTCAATTTTTCCTACTTGTTTTGGACCCGTAACAGTTGCTCTTGCTTTAATTATTTCTTGCTGTTGTTGACGAATTTCTTCTTGTCTTCTTTTGTCTTCAATTTCTTTTTCTCTTTCGAGACGAAGTGCTTCTTTTTCTTTTTTAATTTCTTCACTTACTCCAATTGAAGCTTCTTTGTTTCCTTTATCGCCAGCAAACTGACCACAAAGGATATTGTATACATCATCAGAAATTTTTGTGTTGGAATTGTTTTCAATTGCAATTCCTTTACCTTTTAGGTAATCCACAGCTCTTTCTAGAGAAATATTTAATTCCCTTAAAACTTTGTTTATTCTAATATTTCCTTCAGACATAAAATCTTTTTAATGTTAACTTCGGTGAGAGAATGAATTAATCTTCAAATTCATCTTTCAAAATTCGTATTACTTCTAAAATTGTTTCTTCTTCTAAATCGGTTCTTTTCACTAAATCGGCAACGTCTTGTTTCAAAATACTTCTAGCGGTATCCAATCCAATTTTTGCAAATTCGTCGATAACCCAACCATCAATTTCATCGGAGAACTCTGTTAATTCAACATCATCTTCTTCCATTGCGCTACCTTCACGGATGACATCCAATTCGTAACCTGTTAATTGTCCGGCTAATTTAATATTGTGTCCACCACGACCAATCGCTTTAGAAACTTCTTCTAATTTCAAAAACACTTCCGCTCTTTTATTTTCCTCATCAATTTTGATTGACGAAACTTTAGCAGGGCTTAACGCTCTTGTGATGTATAATTGTGTGTTACTTGTAAAATTAATAACGTCGATATTTTCGTTTCCTAATTCACGAACAATTCCGTGAATACGCGAACCTTTCATTCCGACACAAGCTCCAACTGGATCGATTCTGTCATCATACGAATCGACAGCTACTTTTGCTTTTTCACCTGGAATTCGAACTACATTTTTAATCATAATCAAACCGTCGAAAACTTCTGGAATTTCTTGTTCAAACAATTTTTCTAAAAAGCTTGGTGCTGTTCTAGACATAATAATTTGAGGTTTGTTTCCTTTTAATTCAACGCTTTCGATGATTCCTTTTACGTTGTCTCCTTTACGGAAGAAATCGGATGGAATTTGTTTTTCTTTTGGCAATACGATTTCGTTTCCTTCATCATCCACCAAAATTACAACTCTTGGACGAACGTGATGAACTTCGGCAGTATAAATTTCGCCAATTAAATCCTTAAATTGTTTGTATAAATTAGTGTTATCGTGCTCGTGAATTTTAGAAATAAGATTTTGTCTTAATGCTAAAATGGCTCTTCTTCCTAAGTCAATTAGTTTAACTTCTTCCGAAACTTCTTCACCGATTTCAAAATCAGGTTCGATTTTTTGAGCTTCTGTAAGTGTAATTTCTTCATTTTCTAAATCCAAATCATCGTCGGCAACGACGATTCTTCTTCTCCAGATTTCCATATCTCCTTTATCGGGATTTATGATAATATCAAAATTTTCGTCCGAACCATACTTTTTCTTTAAAGCATTTCTAAACACATCTTCTAAAATCGCCATAAGCGTTACTCGATCAATAAGTTTATCGTCTTTAAACTCTGAGAATGATTCGATTAATGCAATATTTTCCATTATTCTTCTTAATTAAAATTTATTGTAACAATTGCTTCTTTTATTTCTGAGTAAGGAATTTGTTGGTTTTTTACAACGGTTTCCTTTCCTTTTCCTATTTTTTTAGGCTCTCTTGCCGACCAGGTCAACTCGATTACGTCGTCATTTGCGCTTACTAATTCTGCTTCTATCGTTTCAGTTGCGGTTTTTACTTTAAGTGTTCTGCCAATATTTTTTTTATATTGTCGCACTAACTTTAACGGTGAAGAAACGCCGGCCGAAGCTACTTCTAAAGAAAAATCTTGTTCTTCTCTATCCAGATTATTATCAATTGCTTTGCTGATATCAATGCAATCTTGCAAAATTACTCCCGTATCTCCGTCTAAAGTAATGGTGATTTTATTGGCTTCATTTATAGACAAATCAATCAAAAAAACCGATGGCTTTTCTTTTAATGCTTCATTTAATAATTCTAAAACCTTTTCTTTAAACGCCATAATTTTATAAAAAGAGGGAAGCATTGCTTCCCTCATTATTTAGTTTCGCTAATAAATAACGATGCAAATATACTATTTTTTTTTATATGACAAATATCCTTTAGCAATCTTAAAAAAATTTCCTTATCTTTATCATGAAATTCTTACACTTATACAGAACCTATAATTTATATATCATGAAAAAAATTCTAATTCCAACTGACTTTTCTGATCATGCAGAATATGCCTTAAAAGTAGCGGCTCAAATAGCGCGAAAAAATAATGGTGAGATTATTTTATTACACATGCTCGAATTGCCTCATCAAGCTGGAGACGCAATTGGAAGCGGTCATAACATCCCAGAATTGATGTTTTTTAAAAATGCCGCAATCAAAAAGCTAGAAGATTTAATGGAGGAAGATTATTTGGACGGAATTACTGTTTCTGAAGTAATTCAATTTGAAATGGCATTTGACGGAATAATGAAAATAAGTCAAAAAAATGATGTCGATTTAATAGTTATGGGATCGCATGGAGCGAATGGTTTTAAAGAAATGTTTATTGGTTCCAATGCAGAAAAAGTAGTTCGAAATTCTGATGTTCCTGTGTTAATTATCAAAAAAGAACAAAATGATTTTCAGGTAAACGACTTCGTTTTCGCCTCTGACTTTGCAGATGAAATTAAAAAACCATTTCAAAAAGTGGTCGGTTTTGCTAACAAATTTGACGCTACACTTCATCTTGTAATGATAAACACTCCAAATAATTTTAAATCTACTGCTGAAGCAGAAGACATCATGAAAAAGTTTGTTTCCGAATTTAAAGTAAATAAATATGAAACACACCTTTACAGTGATACCAATGTAGAGAAGGGAATTCTGAATTTCTCCAATAGCATTGATGCCGATTTAATTGGAATGAGTACTCACGGAAGAAAAGGATTAGCGCATTTCTTTAACGGAAGTATCAGTGAAGATTTAGTTAATCATGCTTCTCGACCAGTGGTAACTTTTAAAATATAAAGAAATTTAATAAAAACAAAAAAGAAGTCGTTTCGTAACAAAATTCGAGACGGCTTCTTTTTTTATCGTTTATTATATTTTTTACACAGAGATAAAAGAGAAAGGCACAGAGATTCACAGAGATTTTTTCTTTGTATTTTCTCTGTGCCTTTCTCTTTTATCTCTGTGTAATAGAAATCGGTTCTAATTTTGAGTCGGCTTTTTTTGTTGGTCTACAAGGACTTCCCGATTCCGCTGCGCTTCTTCGGGATGAACTTCTCATCCTTGTTAAAACAAAAAATCCCAACTAAAAGTTGAGATTATTTTGTTGGTCTACAAGGACTCGAACCTTGAAAGACTGCACCAAAAACAGTTGTGTTACCATTACACCATAGACCAATTTTGCTTTACGCGAGTGCAAATCTAAGACAAATTTTATTTTAAGCAAACATTTAAAGGTTTTTTATCTAAAAAAAGTGAAATCAAATAAAGCATAATTTTTAATCATTCATACTAAACTGAATTAATAGAAGTTATGTGCTTATTGCTTTTAGAATTTTTTGTTAAGCCGCATTGGTTTCAATAAAAAAATAGTTTCTTTGCATCTTTAAAATAGCATCTTATATATGATAACATTTAACTTTAAAAAGTGGAATACAATAACGGGTTGGGTTGCATTTGCAATAGCTTTAGTTACCTACACTTTAACTGTTGAACCGTCAATGAGTTTTTGGGATTGTGGAGAATACATCGCCACCGCTGCAAAACTAGAAGTTGGCCATCCGCCTGGAGCGCCTTTATATCAAATGCTAGGAGCGTTTTTCGCCATGTTTGCCACAAGTAAAGAAACCATTGCCTTAATGGTAAATATGATGTCGGTTTTCTCAAGTGCTTTTACCATTCTTTTCCTGTTTTGGTCATCGACAATTGTCTTAAAGAAAATCATTTCTCAATATACCGAAGTCGACAAAAACAACAGCATTGTCATATTAGGAAGCTCCTTTGTTGGTGCGTTAGCGTTTACTTTTTCCGATAGTTTTTGGTATAATGCCGTCGAAGCGGAAGTGTATGCCATGGCAACTTTATTTATTGCATTACTTTTTTGGCTTGGCTTACGATGGGAACAAGACATGAATACACCCAGAGGAAACAGATGGCTGTTGTTGATTTCATTAATTATCGGACTCTCTTTCGGAGTTCACTTTATGGCATTGCTTACAATTCCTGCTATCGGATTTCTGTATTTCTTCAAAAATTATAAAAAAGTTACGGTTAAGAATTTTATAGTTGCCAACATTATTATTGTTGCCATTCTTTTATTTATTTTCAAATTATTACTTCCGTATACACTAGCATTTTTTGGTAAAAGCGAAATATTCCTGGTAAACAATATTGGTTTGCCGTTTGATTCAGGAAGTGTTTTCGCATTATTGCTAATTATAGCTTTCTTTTACTTCGGATTGCGTTACACCAAGAAAAAAGAACAAGCATTTTTCAATACCATATTGTTGTGCATTCTTTTTGTGTTAATCGGATTTTCAACATGGATAATGCTCCCCATTCGTGCCAACGCCAACACACCAATCAACGAAAACAAACCTTCTGATGCTGCCGAAGTTTTGGCGTATTATAACCGAGAACAATACGGTGTAAATCCGTTGTTTTACGGTCCACAGTATACCGACACCTTTGCAGGATTAGACAAAGACAATCCGTATTTAGACAAAGCTCCCAATTATGAAAGAGATTACAAAACAGGTAAATATGTTGTTGTAAACAATTTTAAAAATGCAGAGCAAAACACTGACGACAATCATAAGGCGTTTCTACCGAGAATGTGGAGCACAGATCATATCGAAAATTACATCAACTTATCAAAACCTCCCGAATTTCATATAAATCCTGACTATTCGGAAGAACAAGAATTAATTGATATCGTAACCGAATTCCGCCAAGCATATGCTGTTCAAAAAATTGACAATGAAGGTTATGTGGCTTTTCTAAAAGCGTACGGAGATTATCTAATCATCGAAAAACCATCTACAATCGACAATCTTAGCTATATGTTTGAATACCAATTTGGCTATATGTATGGCCGTTATTTACTTTGGAATTTTGTTGGAAGACAAAGCGACAATCAAGGAAAATACGACAACTTAGACGGAAATTGGCTCAGCGGAATAAAATTTATTGATGAAATTCATTTGGGTTCTCAAAATGAACTTCCTAAAGATGTCATCAACAATAAAGGACGAAACACATATTACTTCTTGCCATTTATTATTGGATTAATTGGATTTATGTACCACGCACAAAGAGATAGAAAAAGTTTTTACGTCTTACTTTCCTTGTTTTTATTCACCGGATTAGCATTAAAAATTTACTTAAACGAAAGACCATTCGAACCTCGCGAAAGAGATTATGCACTTGTTGGGTCGTTTTATGTTTTCGCCATTTGGATCGGATTTGGAGTGTATGCTATTTATGAAATAGTAAAAGAAAAAGTAGTGCCAAAAATCGCGTCATCACTTGTTATTGGAGCGTCATTACTTGCAGTTCCTGTATTAATGGCAAGTCAGAATTGGGATGATCACGATCGTTCCGATAAATATACAGCGATTGCAATGGCAAAAGCGTATCTTAATTCGTGTGAACCCAACGCCATTTTATATACTATTGGAGATAATGACACTTTTCCGCTGTGGTACGCACAAGAAATTGAAGGAGTGCGTCCTGATATAAAAATATGTTGTACCAGTTTATTAATGACCGATTGGTATGTGGATCAAATGAAAATGAAAACCTACAGTTCAGAAGGCTTGCCAATTTCATTTACGCACAATCAATATGTTGATGGAACGCGCGATTATATTGTTTTTAGCGAGCAAGTAAAAAACAGGTGGAATTTAAGTGACTTTTTAAACTTCGCCAAAAGTGAAGATACTATCACTGAAGTGGAAATGCAAAGCGGTCAACGAGTGCATTTCTTTCCAACTAATAAAGTCAGAATTCCTATTGATAAAAATGCCGTTATCAAAAACAAAGTAGTAAATCCAAAATACTATGATTCTATCGTGCCATATATAGATATCGATATTGATGGCAATGCACTTTATAAAAATAGGATAATTATGTTGGACATTTTAAATAATAATAATTGGAAACGCCCAACTTATTTTAGTCCAGGTAGTTTTAATAATGACGATTATTTATGGATGAAAGACTACCTGCAGTTGGACGGAATGGTTTACAAATTAGTTCCTATAAAAACTAAAATTAGCGAAGACAGTCCAATGGATATGGGACAAATTGATTCGGATAAAATGTTTTCTATTGTTCAAAAATGGACATGGGGTAATGGTGATAAAACGACGATATACCACGATCCAGAAACTCGAAAAAACAGCATTTCATCAAGAACAAATCTCTCTCGCTTGATGTACCAACTTATCAAAGAAGGTAAAATTGGTAAAGCAAAAAATATAATTGATATGGGTGTAACTAAATTCCCACTCGATTATTATGGCTATTACACTATGGTAGAACCATTTTGCGATGGGTATTACAAAGTTGGTGAAAACGTAAAAGCTAGAAAATTACTCAATCGATTAATGACAAAATACAAAGAGAATTTGAAATTTTACAGCACCTTATCATCATCTGACAAAGGATTTTTTAGAAGCGATATTGCAACTGATATTGAACGCTACCGAAGTTTATTAAAAGTGATGAAGAGCAATCACGATATTGAATTTTACAATAAAAGCAGAGCGACTTTTAACACGATAAACAATCAATTTCAATTTATCGGAAGAGAGATGGAGTAATCTTCAAAAACAATTATTAAATGCCAACTGACACCATTTACGAATATGACTTAATCTGAAAATTTGAGGTATAATGCCGATATAGTATGATTTATTCGTTGGCATTTTTTTTATCTAAATTTGAATTATGAAATTACGCTGGATAAAAACAAATCAACTAATCAAAAAAATCTTCTCCAACTACATTTGGGATTTGCCCAATAATGAAAATAAAATCTACATCACTTTTGATGATGGTCCGACTCCAGAAATCACCGAGTGGACATTAAATCAACTCCATAAATTTAACGCCAAAGCTACTTTCTTTTGCATCGGAGACAACATTCGGAAACATCCCGAACTATTTCAAAAAATAAAAGACAATGACCATTCGGTTGGAAATCATACGTTCAATCATTTAAATGGATGGGAGACTGATAACAAAGCCTATTTAAAGAATGTCGAATTGTGTTTCAATGAGCTGAACACTGAACACTGCGAACTATTTCGTCCTCCGTACGGAAAAATAAAACCATCACAATCTAAAAAGTTGCGAAATTCAGGTTATAAAATAATTATGTGGGATGTTTTGAGCGAAGATTTTGACGTTACCATTTCTAAAGAAAAATGTTTAGAAAATGTAATCACCAACATGCAATCCGGAAGTATAATCGTATTTCACGACAGTGAAAAAGCATTTCCGAATTTGGAATATACCTTGCCAAAAGTGTTGGAAATAGGAAGTAAAAAGGGATTTGTTTTTGATGCTATAGGATGAGATTGCTTCGCTTTACTGGCAATGACTATATCTGTTCTTGAACCAAACCGATAATCGTATTCGCATCTAGTTCACCAGACTGCCTCCAAATCATTTGACCTTCTTTATAAATCATTAATGTTGGAAGTCCTTTGATACGCAATGCATCGGCTAATTCTTGATTCTTATCAACATCAATTTTTATTACTTTTGCTCTGTCGCCAAGCGCAGCAGCAACATCTCTTATTACAGGATGCATAGATACTGATGATTCGTTCCACTCTGTGTAAAAGTCGATTAACACTGGAACTTGTGCATTTATAAGTTCACCAAATTTTGACATAAAACCAAAATGTTTACAGCTCTCTTCTTTAAATAGAAAGCAATTTGCTTTACAAATATACTATTTTTAACCAATTACACTATATTTTGAACTTTTTTTAGTTCGATAAGTGTAATTTCTGGCATAATTCCAACTCTCCCTGGATAAGCATGAAAACCTAAACCTCTATTTACATAAATATAACGTCCTACATTTTCATACAAACCCGCCCATTGTTTGTATACATATTCCACCGGACTCCATTTAAAAAATCCCGGAATTTCAATCCCAAATTGAAAGCCATGTGTATGTCCAGACAATGTTAATTGAAAGTGCTTTTCATGATTCTTAACAACATTTTCCCAATGACTTGGATCGTGACTCATTAAAATTTTGAAGTCTGCTTGAGTCAAATCGGCTGCAGCTATATTAACATCGCCTCTTTCACCAAAATGTTTTCCCCAATTTTCTACACCAACCAAGGCAATTTGATCATTCCCTTTTTTGATTTTTACATTTTGATTGAGCAGCAAATTAAAACCGATTTGTCCGTATAAATTTTTAATGGCAACAAAGTTTTCTTCCTTTGCTTCTTTGGAAGGCCAATCGACATATTCGCCATAATCGTGATTTCCTAAAACAGAATATTTACCATATTCGTGCTTTTTAATTTTGTTGAATGTATCAATCCACGGATGCATTTCTTTGGCATGCGTATTTACAATATCTCCAGTGAATAAAATCATATCCGAAGGTTGTTCATTGATCAAATCAATCGCATGTTGTATTTTCTCAGGATTGTCAAAACTGCCAGAGTGAATGTCAGAGATTTGCGTGATTTTAAATCCGTCGAAAGCATCTGGCAAATCCGGAAAAAACAAGGTTTGTTTAATCACTTTGAAGTTGTATTTTCCGATGGTCATTCCGTAGAGCAACGATAAGAATGGAACGGCAGCAACACTTAGTGCAACCTGACTCACAAATCGTCTTCTTTCTGGTAAAAACGAAGCTTCTTTATCATAATTGGCAAAGTAATTTTTGGTGCCGATTAACAATCGCAAAACATCTTCCAAAGCCATAAAAAAAGTTACTAATATTTTCGGAATCAATACCAACAACAACAATCCTAATGTTATCATTGTCATGGAAGTTTGCCCTACTTTTCTATCAAAATTGGTAAATTCATAAAAAATAAAGACCACAGCCGAAATGGAAAGTAATAGATAGCTAATCTGAATCCATTTGATTTTTGTAACGGTTTTAATAGCTTGAAATGAATAAATTTCTATCACAGCTATTATTATAAAAAGGATGATCCAGCGAATTGACATTGTATAAATTTTCAGCAAATTAACGAAGAAAGTAAATGGTATTTATGGCAATTAGAAAAATTTTAACAATGACTTAATTTATAAAAAAACAAAGCCAATTTTTTAAAAGTTTATCTATTTTTACACTTCATAAAATAAATCCTATGTCAACTCAAAAACGCCTTTACCTTCTTGATGCTTACGCTTTAATATTTCGCGGTTATTTTGCTTTTATAAAAAATCCTCGTATCAATTCAAAAGGCATGGATACTTCTGCCATTATGGGATTTATGAATGCCTTAATGGATGTTATCAAACGCGAAAAACCCGATCATTTAGCCGTTGCTTTTGACAAAGGAGGAAGCACATATCGTTATGAAATGTATAAGGAATATAAAGCCCATCGTGATGAAACTCCAGAAGCTATTAAAATTGCAGTTCCATACATTCAAGAATTATTAAAAGCAATGCACATTCCGATTATAGAAGTACCTGGTTTTGAAGCCGATGATTTAATTGGAACACTCGCCAAACAAGCAGAAAAGGAAGACTACAAAGTGTTTATGGTGACTCCTGATAAAGATTTTGCACAATTGGTTTCCGAAAATATTTTCATGTACAAACCCGCTCGAATGGGAAATGACATAGAAATTTGGGGAATTCCAGAAGTGCTAGCCAAGTTTGATATTGAAAGACCGGAGCAGGTAATTGATTTCCTCGGAATGATGGGAGATGCCGCCGATAATATTCCTGGATTACCTGGCGTTGGCGAAGTTACCGCTAAGAAATTATTAAAAGAATTTGGTTCTATGGAAAATCTTTTAGCTAACACCGATAAGTTGAAAGGTGCGATGAAAGAAAAAATTGAAGCCAATGCTGATAAGGGAATTTTATCTAAAAAATTAGCGCGAATCCTTTTAGATTGTCCTGTAACATTTAATGCTTCCGATTATGAACTTTCGAAACCCGATGTTGAAAAAACCGATGCGTTATTTATGGAATTAGAATTCCGTCAAATGAAAGCACAATTCGATAAGTATTTCGGAACTGGACAAGAATATGACGAAATTGTTACCGATGGCAACGACACTCAGTCGGCACAACCCGCCAAAAAAGCACCAGCAAAAAAAACTAACGGAGATCAATTCGATTTGTTTGGTTTTTCGGATGAGGTTAGTGACCAACCTAAACCGCATTCGTATTACGGGACTTTAGAAACCACCAACCATTTCTACCAAATAGTGGAAGGCGATATGCCCGTAAAATTTTTAATGCAAGGCTTAATGAATCAAACATCGGTTTGTTTTGACACTGAAACTACCGGAATTGATGCCCTTAACGCCGAGCTAGTTGGAATGTCTTTCTCTTATGAAAAAGGAAAGGCATTTTACGTTCCTTTTCCCGAAAATAAAGAAGAAGCAAAAGTTTTAATAGCCAAATTCAAACCTTTTTTCGAAAACGAAGCGATTGAAAAAATTGGACAAAACATCAAATACGATTTAAAAATCTTAACCAATTACGACATCCAAATAAAAGGAAAATTGTTTGACACGATGATTGCGCATTACCTCATCAATCCAGATATGCGTCACAATATGGATGTTTTATCCGAAACGTATTTGAAATATTCGCCGAAATCGATTGAAACTTTAATTGGCAAAAAAGGGAAAAATCAACTGTCAATGCGTGATGTTCCTTTAGAAGACATCAAGGAATACGCTGCCGAAGATGCCGATGTCACTTTTCAATTAAAACAAAACTTCAGTCCGATTTTAGACAAAGCAGAAACGAAAAAGTTGTTTGATGAAATCGAAATTCCCTTAATTCCAGCTCTCGCTGCGATGGAAATGGAAGGCATCAATTTGGATGTTCCTTATTTAAAAGCAATGTCGACCGATATGCAAAAAGAAATTGATGCTTTCGAGCAAAAAATCTATGAAACTGCTGGCGAGAAATTCAATTTGGCTTCTCCAAAACAACTCGGGGATATATTATTCGACAAATTAAAAATCGGCGGAACCAAACAAAAGAAAACCAAAACCGGACAATATGCAACTGGCGAAGAAGTATTAAGTTATTTAGTCAACGAACATCAAATTGTAAAAGACATTCTCGAATGGCGACAAATGGTGAAATTGCAAAGTACTTATATTGAAGCTTTACCCAATCAAGTTAATGCAAAAACCCTTCGTGTACATACCGATTATATGCAAACTGTTGCGGCAACAGGACGTTTGAGTTCTAATAATCCGAATTTGCAAAACATTCCGATTCGAACAGAACGCGGACGATTAATTCGTAAAGCATTTATCGCTCGTGATGAAAATCACACCTTGCTTTCTGCCTATTATTCTCAAATTGAACTCCGAATTATCGCAGCCTTATCAGGAGAAGAAAACATGATAGCCGCCTTTCAAAATAATGAAGATATTCACAAATCCACAGCGGCAAAAGTCTTCAATGTTCCTTTGGAAGAAGTTACTAAGGAACAACGTAGCAATGCGAAAACAGTTAATTTCGGAATAATTTATGGTGTTTCTGCATTCGGATTGAGCAATCAAACTTCATTATCCCGAAAAGAAAGTGCCGAATTAATTGATGCGTATTATCAAACCTATCCGAAATTAAAATCATACATGTCAAACCAAGTCGATTTTGCTAGAGAAAATGGCTATGTACAAACTGTTTTAGGAAGACGTCGATATTTAAAAGATATTCATTCAGCTAATATGATGGTAAAAAGTGGCGCCGAGCGAAATGCGGTTAACGCTCCAATTCAAGGAAGTGCTGCCGATATTATCAAAATTGCCATGATTAATATATACAAAAAACTAACTTCCGAAAATTGGAAATCTAAAATGTTATTGCAAGTCCATGATGAATTGGTATTTGATGTTCACAATTCCGAATTGGAAAAAATACAACCAATGATTAAACATGAAATGGAAAATGCATTTAAGCTAGATGTTCCGCTGGAAGTCGAAATGGGAATGGGAAAAAATTGGTTAGAAGCACATTAATTATCACAATCTCATATTTAATTTTTTGAAAACAATTTATTAGTTATATTTACACCAAACTATAAAAATCAATAACTATGAAAAAAATTACTCTTATCTTTTTATTTTTAGTTAGTTTGTGTGTACAATCACAAACTATTTCTCATTCTACATCTATGACATTAGGCACAACAAATGTTTCTTGTGGTAATCAAAATCCTCCAGCAACATCTAGTGATAATACCTATTATAGATTTTTTAAATTAAGTGACTTTTCTATCACTGGAGATTGGGCTGTTTCAAGTGTTCAATTTGGCATTCAAGTATTAACTATTCCAACTTTGCCTGATGGTTTCCCAATGAAAGTTAGAATATATTCAACTACGGCAATCAACTTCCCTACTAATTACCCAACTGGTTATACTCAAATTATCTCTCAAAATGTAATTATTACTAATGCCAATCTTTTAACAATATTATCAGTTCCTATTACCGCTTTAATTCCTGCGGGTTCTAATTTATTAGTAACATTAGAATATGGCGCTCAAGCCGCTAATAGTGGCAATAGAATGATTTTTTCAGCTAATAACTTAGGCCAAACAGCGCCATCTTATCTATCCTCAACAGCTTGCAATATTCTTGTTCCAACTGAAACTATTAATGTTGGTGCAGGTTTCCCTGATGCTCACCTTGTATTAAGTGTCACGGGTGTTTTAGCTACTGATGAATATTTATTAGAATCAGCATCGGTATATCCTAACCCTTCAAATGGCGTTTTTACAATCGATTTAAAATCTACAGCTATAATCGAAAAAGTTAATTTAACAGATATCTCAGGAAAACAAATAACTATTGCATTAGACTCAAATAATTCTTTTGACATTTCAAGCTATAATTCTGGAATATATCTTTTAAATGTTCAAACTTCTGACGGTGTTTTGAATAGAAAGCTAATTAAACAATAACTAATATTTCCATATAATTAAAATCCGATTTCATCAATCGGATTTTTTTTTGTTTAAAGGTGTACATTAATGTTTTTTAATACTACCATTAACTATTTATTTCCATCAAAAATAGAGTTATCAAAGAGATTCAAGAATAAATC
>JAYVFV010000099.1:0-5111 GCA_043772885.1 Flavobacteriales bacterium | reverse complement strand
TCATGTCTTTTGCGGCACTCATCAAATCAGAATTGTTTTTCTTTAAATAATCATATTGTTGATTTAAAGTTTCATTTTGCTGATTTAACGCTTGCTTTTCTGTCAGACAGATATTCAATTTCACGGTAGTCGAATTTAATAAATCTTGACACTCTTTATTTTTTTGCTCCAAATCGGCAATTTTCTTTTTGGTACCACATGATGTTAAAGTCAGCGCACTTAACGAAAGAATTAAAATTAGTTTTCTCATAGTTTAAAATTTGATGTTACAAAATTACAAATTAATGCTTGTTAAAACGTAGCAATACGATAAAGATTGTTGTTTTATTTAAAAACACCGTTTTTCCTAATAAAATAAGAATAAACGATGCTATTGGTGTAAAAGTATTTTTTGCTTTGCGAACCACTTCTTTTTTTCAAGTTAATGGAAATCAAATGATAAAAATGAAAATGCGCTTTTACTATCGCAAAACAATGTTTGAATTTTCCTTGAAAAATAAATTGAATTCCAGCTATTCCATCTAATAAAAGTCGCGTAAAAAGTATTGGAAACAGTTGGTTTTTCGGCAAATTTTTCAATAACATCAGCAATGAATTTCTAAAATTTAGAAATGTTTTCTTTGGATTACTGTTGTTTAAAGTCGCGCCACCAAAATGATACACCACCGATTTATAAGTGTATTTTGTTTTATATCCCAAATTAAAAGCACGCCAACACAAATCAATTTCTTCTTGGTGCGCAAAGAAATCATCATCAAAACCGTTTAGTTTTCTAAAAATTTCCTTTCGGATAAAAAAGCAAGCACCCGATGCCCAAAAAATTTCGCTTTCATCATCGTATTGATGGTTGTCTTTTTCTATTGTTGTAAAGATGCGTCCTCTACAAAATGGATAACCATATTTGTCGATAAATCCTCCTGCTGCACCGGCGTATTCAAAGTTTTCTTTGTTTTTGTAATCGAGAATTTTGGGTTGGACAATTCCAATTTGTGGTTCGTTTTCAAAAACAGAAAGAATAGGAGTAAGCCAATCTTTAGTTACTTCAACATCCGAATTGACTAAAGCATAATACGGTTCTTCTACATTTTCTAAAGCCCAATTGTAACCTTTTGCAAAGCCATAATTGCCATCGTTTTGAATGATTTTTATCGACGGAAATTGTTCTCTTATAACTTGAATTGAAGTATCGGTAGACGCATTATCGGCAACATAAATTGTAGCTTCTTCAGAATATGCAAGTACTGATGGCAAAAACTGTTCTAACAATTTCGCTCCATTCCAATTTAATATTACGACTGCAATTTTTTTTTCTAACATCTATTCTTTATTTTCTAAAATCGGGAAGTTCATTTAGAAAAATATACTTCTCATTTTCAAAATCCATTTGGCAAAAGTAATGATTTAGACCATTGGTTACCATTATGTAATTGGCTTTTAATTTTAGATTGTAACGGGCAATTTGGTCGAAGGTTTCTTGCGTGATTTTCACTTCTGGAGCTTTGCATTCTATTAATAAATGAATTGCTCCATCAGGTTGATATACAACAATATCGTAACGTTTATTTAAATTATGAATCTTGATTAATCGCTCAACATTAATATACGATTTAGGGTATTTTTTTTCTTGCTGCAAAAACGAAACTACATGTTGTCGCACCCATTCTTCTGGAGTGAGAATGATAAATTTTTTCCTAATTTCATCGAAGATAGCTACTTTATTTTCACTATTTTTGAAGCGAAAGGAATATGTCGGAAAATTCAATTTTTGCATAAAACAAAAATATAAAATAGTTTTAGGTTTCAAGTTTAAAGTTTCAAGTTATTAAAATAAGAACCTGAAACCTGAAACCTGAAACTTTAACCTTAAACCTGAAACTAAATAATTCATGGACGAAGTAGTAAAAATAATTAACGAAATAAAAGCAGGAAACATCAAACCTATCTATTTTTTGATGGGCGAAGAGCCGTATTATATTGACAAATTAACCGAATATATTGAGCAAAATATATTGCAAGAGCATGAACGCGATTTTAATCAAACCATTTTGTACGGACGTGATGTTACTATAGAAGATATTGTAGGAAACGCTAAACGCTATCCAATGATGGCAGATCGACAAGTAGTTATCGTAAGAGAAGCACAAGATTTATCGCGAACCATAGATAGTTTAGAAAGTTATATCGAAAATCCGCAACCTACAACCGTTTTGGTAATTGCTTATAAATACAAAACCTTAGATAAAAGAAAAAAAATTGTAAAATTACTTGATAAACAAGGTGTCGTTTTTGAAAGTAAAAAACTCTATGAAAACCAAGTTGGCGAATGGTTGAAGCGCGTTTTACAAGGGAAGAAATTAAACATCGAACCAAAAGCTGTAGCGATGTTGGTTGATTTTTTAGGCACCGATTTGAGTAAAATCGCCAATGAAATTAATAAACTCGCGATCATTTTGCCACAAGGAAGTACTATTACTCCAGCCATCATCGAAGAAAACATAGGATTCAGTAAAGATTTTAATCCGTTTGAATTGCGGAAAGCTATTGGAGAAAGAAATCAGTTTAAAGCGTATCAAATTGCCAATTATTTTGCAGAAAATCAGAAAGAAAACCCGAATGTATTGACAATCGGATTGGTGTTTGGTTTCTTTTCGCAATTGCTTCAATACCACGGATTAAAAGATAAAAACCCAAAAAATGTGGCAGTAGCTTTAAAAGTGAATCCGTATTTCGTAAAGGATTATGATATCGCTTTGAAAAATTATCCTATGAAAAAGGTAAGTAGCATCGTTGCTACTTTGCGCGATGTTGATGTGAAAAGTAAAGGAGTGGGAGCAAATGCATTGCCTCCTGGAGATTTGTTAAAAGAAATGTTGATTAAAATTTTTAATTGATTTGGGTACTTTTATTCAAAATAATTACCTCCATAAACCGATAAAAAAATTAGTTAAAAAGTCAGCAATATTACCGATATTTGCATCCTTAAAATAAATAGTATAAAAATGGGAATGAATAAAAACACAATTTTTGGTTATGCCACTTTAATAATGATCATCATGGGATTAATTCTCATTGCATTAGGAGTTTTTCGTTACGACGAAACTGCAGGTTGGGGATTTGGCGCAACAGGCGTTGGTTTTTTAGCAAACGCATGGGTATTTAGTTCGCTTAAAGGAAGGGTTTAAATTTTTTTTACAATATTCAAACAACCAAATTACCAAATAAAAAATGTCAGACGATAAAAAAGTAATTTTCTCGATGCAACGGTTGAGCAAATCGTACCAAGGAAGTGATAAACAAGTATTAAAAAATATCTATTTAAGCTTTTTTTACGGAGCTAAGATTGGAATTTTAGGATTAAACGGATCCGGAAAATCTTCGTTATTAAAAATCATCGCAGGTGTCGATAAAAATTACCAAGGCGATGTAGTTTTTCAACCGGGTTATACTGTTGGGTATCTAGAACAAGAACCACAATTAGATGATTCGAAAACTGTGATTGAAGTGGTTCGTGAAGGTGTTGCCGAAACCGTTGCTATTCTCGACGAGTTCAACAAAATCAACGATATGTTTGGTTTGCCTGAAGTATATGAAGATGCTGATAAGATGCAAAAACTAATGGATCGTCAAGCTGATTTACAAGATAAAATCGATGCTTGCGGTGCGTGGGAATTAGATACCAAACTCGAAATCGCCATGGATGCGTTACGTACTCCAGAAAGTGATACGCCAATTAAAAATTTATCAGGAGGAGAAAGACGTCGTGTGGCTTTATGTCGATTGCTACTCCAACAACCAGATGTTTTACTTTTGGATGAGCCAACCAATCACTTGGATGCCGAAAGTGTACTTTGGTTAGAACAACATTTGGCACAATACGCCGGAACTGTAATTGCCGTAACGCACGACCGTTACTTTTTAGATAATGTTGCTGGATGGATTTTGGAATTGGATAGAGGAGAAGGTATTCCGTGGAAAGGAAATTATTCGTCTTGGTTAGATCAAAAATCAAAACGCATGGAGCAAGAAGAAAAAGTAGCATCCAAACGTAGAAAAACATTAGAAAGAGAATTAGACTGGGTGCGTCAAGGTGCTAAAGGTCGTCAGACAAAACAAAAAGCGCGTTTGCAGAATTACGATAAACTCTTAAATGAAGACCAAAAAGAATTGGATGAAAAATTAGAAATCTACATTCCGAATGGTCCACGATTAGGAACCAATGTCATTGAAGCTAAAAGTGTTGCTAAAGCTTTTGGTGATAAATTATTATATGACAATTTGAATTTCACCCTACCACAAGCTGGAATTGTCGGAATCATTGGTCCGAATGGTGCTGGTAAATCAACTATTTTCCGAATGATAATGGGAGAAGAAAAACCAGATGCTGGCGATTTTACCATTGGAGATACCGTAAAAATTGCCTACGTAGATCAAGCACATTCCAATATTGATGTGAATAAATCGATTTGGGAAAACTTTTGTGATGGCCAAGAATTGATTATGATGGGAGGACGCCAAGTAAATTCGAGAGCTTATCTTTCTCGTTTTAATTTTGGTGGAAGTGATCAGAATAAAAAAGTCGCAGCACTTTCGGGCGGAGAACGCAACAGATTGCATTTGGCAATGACATTAAAAGAAGAAGGAAACGTACTTTTATTGGATGAGCCAACCAACGATTTGGATATTAATACGCTTCGAGCTTTAGAAGAAGGATTGGAAAATTTCGCTGGTTGTGCTGTAATAATCAGCCACGACAGATGGTTTTTAGATCGTGTTTGCACACACATTTTAGCTTTCGAAGGCGATTCGCAAGTGTATGTTTTTGAAGGTGGTTTTTCTGAATATGAAGAGAATAAAAAGAAACGTATGGGTGATGTCACTCCAAAACGAATCAAATACAGAAAATTGATTAGAAATTAAATATAGCACATCACTTCAGTGATTTTTGGAAACAAAATTAAAACATCACTTCGAGTGATCTTGAGAAACAAAATTGTATCGAGAAGCCTTAATTATAATGAGGTTCTCGATACTTTTTTTATTTTATTCCAATCAGTAAAAAACACTCTAACTGACGTATCGTATAAAGTTTTTTATTTTATATTTGAACCAAT
>JAYVFV010000098.1:0-5138 GCA_043772885.1 Flavobacteriales bacterium | reverse complement strand
TGGCTATGGATATGACTTAGAAACAACAAAATTAAGAAGATACAACTCGGGTTCTCATGAAATTTTTTTACGATTTGAATTATTCAAAAAACAAGAGCGAGTAGTTTCTCCTAGATTCTTCTAAAAAAGCGACAATTATGAAATCACTGATTTATGAATTCCGAAAAAACAATTATAACATGGTGGGTATAAATAAAATTATAGTAGTACTAGTATGCTTAGCTTCGATGACTATTTATTCTCAAAAGAGGAAAGTAGCAAAAGCAGATAAGGAGTACGACAAATTTGCCTATGTAGATGCCATAAAAACCTATGAGCGTATCTTTGAGCAAGGATATAAAACTCCCGATATGTTGCAAAAACTAGGAAATGCCTATTATTTCAAAGCCGAATTACCAACTGCAGCAAAATGGTATGGTGAGTTATTTGCACTTACTCAGGATTTAGAACCTGAATATTATTATCGTTATGCGCAATCGTTAAAAGCGGTAAAGGATTATACCAAAGCCGATGAAATGATGGCGGTATTCAATCAAAAAAATGGTAACGACCTCAGAGCCCAATTGGCCAATTCACAAAAAGATTACCTTGAAATAATCAGAAAAAATTCGGGAAGATATACTGTTGAAAATACAGGTATCAATTCTGAAAAATCAGATTACGGAAGTGCTTATTTTGGCACTAAAGTAGTATTTGCTTCGGCAAGAGATACTGGCGGAGTAGCCGCAAGAAAACACAGTTGGACAAACGAAGGATTTACCAATTTATTTTCGGCCGAAATGGGTGAAGAAGGAACACTTACCAAAGCAGAAAGCTTTGGTGGTAAACTAAACTCTAAATATCACGAAGCGACACCTATATTTACTAAAGATGGAAAAACAGTTTACTTCACCAGAAACAATTTCCTAGATGGTAAAAAAGGAAAAGATGCCTCTAAAACGATATTGTTAAAAACATATCGTGCCACTTTAGAAGCAGATCAATGGACAAACGTAACTGAATTACCTTTTAATAGCAACAACTATGGCGTAGCACATCCAGCACTGAGTAAAGATGAAAAAACTTTGTATTTTGCATCAGATATGCCAGGAACACAAGGACAATCAGATATCTTTAAAGTAGCTATTAATAGTGATGGAAGTTTTGGAACTCCAGAAAACCTAGGAAATGTAATTAACACCGAAGGTAAGGAAACCTTCCCATTTATTTCATCGGATAACGAATTGTACTTTGCTTCTGATGGACATCCTGGACTTGGTGGTTTGGATATATTTGTGGCTGCGCCAGAAGCTAACGGAACCTATAAAGAAGTAATCAATGTTGGAGAACCATTAAACAGTTCTACAGATGATTTCGGATTCATTATCAACAACACTATCCGAACAGGATATGTAACATCCAATAGAGAAGGCGGACAAGGAAGTGATGATATCTATAAATTTAAAGAAACTAAAAAATTGGTGTGTGAACAATTATTAAAAGGTATCGTTACCGATAAAGATTCAGGATTGCCAATTGCAAATGCCAAAGTGACATTAACCGATAGCAGTTACAATCTTATAAAAGAAGTGACCACTGACGGCGAAGGTAAATTTGATTTTGGAATCGTAAAATGTGATACCAAATACTATTTAAAAACTGAGAAAACAGATTACACCACAGTAGAAACAACGACAATAACAGGAAAAGAATCGGGTGAAACGTTTGTACCAATTACTCTTGAAATATCAAAATGTACGGTTAAAGTCGGTGATGATTTAAGAAATTGTTTCAATATCACGATCATTTATTTCGATTTGGACAAATCAAATATTCGTCCGGATGCCGCAATTGAACTGTCTAAAATATTAGATGTTTTAGTTCAAAATCCAACTATGGAAATGAACATTCGTTCGCATACCGATTGTAGACAAACCGCAAGATACAACATGGCTTTATCAGAAAGAAGAGCAAAATCTACTATGGATTGGCTTGTTAGTAATGGCGTAAACAAATCACGTTTAACAGCTAAAGGATACGGCGAATCACGATTGTTAAACAATTGTAGTTGTGAACCAACAAACGAATCTAGTTGTTCAGAAGAGGAACATCAAGCCAATAGACGTTCGGAATTTATTATTACGAAACTGTAATTTTCGATTATTCGATTGTTAGATTATTCGATGGTTCGACTTAAATATAAAAAAGCACATAACCGATGTGCTTTTTTTATGTTTAAGAAGTTAAACTTCTAGTCTAATAACCTAAAGATCCAACAACCCAACTATCGAATAATCCAACAATCGATTAAACAGCCACCAATTATCTTTTCATAAACATATTGGTAGTATTTTTTTTTAGTAGCTGGATTAACAGATATTGATAAACCAAAATGAGTGTAATCTTCATCTAAATTTTCTTTATGTTCAGGGCTATTTAAACATGCATTGAGTACTGAATTAGGCATTGAATAATTAAAAGGAATATTCTCCCTACTTTTATAGCCTAAAACTTGCATAATATTATTAGCCTTAGCATCAAAATTATCGTGATTCACAACATTATTTTGTATCATATACAAATTAAAAAAACCATCCCGAGTATCGGGATGGCTATCTTAAATCAAACAAAACTAAAAATCAATTATCTTTTCATAAACATATTTGTGTAATATTTTTTTCCATTAACTGGATTGACAGCTATTGATATACCAAAATGTGTATAATCGCCATCTAAATTTTCTTTATGTCCTGAGCTATTCAACCATGCGTGAAGTGCTGCATTTGGTGTTGAATAATTGTATGCGATATTTTCACCAACTCGCACTGCTCCTAAAACTTGCATGATATTGTTAGCACGCGAATCAAAAAAATCATGATTAACCACATTGTTTTCAATCATATACAAATTGTGCTCTTGTGATTTATAAGAAATATGATTTACAATTTGCAATTCGTTTTTTCCAACCGATACTCTATATTGATTAATTAATCGAGCTAATTCAACTTCATCAGCAGATGATGCATAATTAGTCACTAAGTTAGTGTCAGCAGCTACATCTTCAGTAGAATCATTAGAACATGAAATTAAAGTGAATACCAATACCATTGGCATAAACAATCTAAGCAAATTTGTTTTCATAGTAGTAGGTTAAGTTTAAAGATAGATGTGGGGCAAAAATCTTTATATGTTAGTATTGTAAGAACGTGTTTCTGATTTCGTTATACAATACTACTACTATGTCGTTAAAGTGTCAAATAAAATCGATGAAATACATCTTTTTTAATTTTATTACTATATTTTTCTTACAATTAGGAACTCACTCTTTCAATTTTCCAACTAAAATCATCTTGCAATTGATACCGAATTCGATCGTGTAATCGATTCGATCTTCCTTGCCAAAATTCAACTTCTATAGGTTTTACTAAAAAACCTCCCCAATGCTGTGGTCTCGGAATTTCCTTTCCGTCATAAAACTGCTCTAATGCTGTTAATTTATCTTCCAATACTTTTCTAGATAGAATTACTTTACTTTGATCGGATGCAATAGCACCCAATTTACTGCCGTCGGGGCGGGAATCGAAATAGTTATCGGAAATAATTTCAGAAGTTTTTTTAGCGATTCCCTTTATGATAACTTGTCGTTCGAGACTCGTCCAAAAAAAAGACAAACAAACATTTGAGTTGTTTTCAATCGCTTTTCCTTTTTCAGAATTGTAATTGGTGAAGAAAATAAATCCGTCTTCGTTGAATTTCTTAAGCAAAACCACTCTCGATTTCGGAAAACCATCCAAACCAATTGTGGCAACAGTCATGGCATTAACCTCTTCTACTCCACCAAAATCTTCGGTTTCATGAAACCATCTGTTGAATAAATTGATTGGATCTTCTGGAATATTGGTTTCCAGAAGTTCGCTTTTTTCGTAGGATTTTCGATAGTTACTAAGGTCTTTCATCGTTTGATAGTTTAACCGCAAAGTTCGCAAAGTTTTTCGCAAAGTTCACAAAAATTAAAATGAATATTTATTTAGCCCCGATTGGAAGCGGCACGCAGTAAAGCGGAAAGCGGGAAATACGATAACCGATAAAGCCCGAGCCATTCGTTTCTAAATCAAATCAAATTCTTTTCCGTCGTCTGCTAAAAAAACATTAGGAAAAATGGTTTGCGCTTCTTCTTTAAAAAGTTCGATGTTACCGTAACGCGTAGAATAATGACCGAGCAGGAGATTTTTGACGTTGGCTTTTAACGCAATTGTTGCCGCTTGCTTGGCGGTGGAATGCATGGTTTTTTCGGAAAGATGTGCTTCGGTTTCTAGAAAAGTGCTTTCATGATACAAATAATCGGCATTTTCTATAATCGGAAGTAATTGCTCGTCATACATCGTATCGCTGCAATACGCATAAGTTTTTGCTGGTTTTGGATCAAAACTCAACTCGGCATTTGGTACAACAGTTCCGTCTTCCAAAGTAATATCGCCACCGTATTTTATTTTGTTAAAATACACTTTATCGATTTGGTACTTTTCGATGCCTTCAACGTTAATTTTTCGTTCTGTATTTTTTTCTTGGAATAAAAATCCGTTGGTATAAATACGATGCTTTAACGGAATGGTTTTTACAATTACTTTCTCATCTTCATAAATGGTTTCGGAAACAGTCGCTTCCAGCTCATGGAAATAAAGATTATAACCGGTAAACGAACCCGAAGCACGCAATTGCAATAAAATGATTTCTTTAATTCCTTTCGGACCGTACACATGCAAATCTTGTGTGCGATTGAGTAGCATAAAAGTAGATAGCAATCCGATTAATCCGTAAAAATGGTCACCGTGTAAATGCGAAATAAAAATGCGACTGATTTTAGAAAACTTGACTTTACTTTTACGCAACTGTACTTGCGTTCCCTCGGCACAATCGATTAGAAATACTTTGTTTTTGATTTCTAACACTTGCGACGTTGGATTAGAAATCGTTCGCGGAGTCGCGGCATAACAGCCAAGTATGGTTAATTTCAATTTGTGTTTATTCTTTTTTGTTATTCTCTATATTGGCATATTTTATTATTAAATAGACCAATGCAATTTCTACAATAACATTAATTCCGATTTTAAAATAATCGTATTCATTTGTAGTATATGCTTTCATTAATTTACTCGTCA
>JAYVFV010000097.1:0-16157 GCA_043772885.1 Flavobacteriales bacterium | reverse complement strand
TCTGGTCATTATTATGGCCGGATTATTATTTGGAATTGCCGGAATGATTATCGCTGTTCCGTTGTATACCATTTTAAAAGTTATTGGAAAAGAATTCTTTCCTGATAATAAAATAATAAAGGTTCTTACAAAAAACCTTTGATGTCTTTTGTAACATTACTATTGCATTTTACAAACTCTTTTTGAAATGAACATTGCCGAACTTATTCAACCTTTAGTCCAAAACTATATAATTGAAAAAACAGGTACTGCTATTTCAAAATTAGCATTTCAAAAAAATCCTTTTCCCGCTATTGATTTTAAAATCATTTTAAATCAAATTGAATTACGCACAAAAAGCAAAGACAAATTGCCAACTTGGTTCAATACCAATGCTATTGTTTATCCGAGTAAAATTTCATTAGAACAAACTTCCTCAGAAATTACAGCGCAATACAAATCGGATTTAGTCAGCGGAGAATCAATAATTGATTTAACGGGCGGATTTGGGGTGGATGATTACTATTTTTCAAAAAAAATGAAGTCGGTTTATCATTGCGAAATCAATGCCGAATTATCCGAAATAGTTGCGCATAATTTTAACTGTTTTGGAATCAAAAATGCAGACTTTTTTGCTGAAGATAGTTTGGATGTATTGAAAAGATTAAACAAAAAATTCGATTGGATGTATATTGATCCGTCGCGGCGGAATGATGCAAAAGGCAAAGTGTTTATGCTGAAAGATTGTTTACCAAATGTGCCCGATTTATTAGAAATATATTTCGAGTATTCCAATAATATATTGATAAAAACAGCTCCGATCTTAGATATTACAGCTGGTTTAAGTGAACTACAATTTGTAAAAACAATCCGTATAATTGCCATTGATAATGAGGTAAAAGAATTGCTTTGGGAGATTGAAAATCACTATAAAAACTCAATTACAATTAAAACGGTCAATTACAATAAAAATAAAGTTGAAACTTTTGAATTTGAATTCAATTCGGATACCATTTCTAATTATAGTTTGCCAAAAAAATACCTTTATGAACCCAATAGTACTATCATGAAATCGGGTGGATTTTCTGAAATTGGAAAAGCTTTTTCTTTAGAAAAATTGCATCCACATTCCCATTTATATACTTCGGAGGAATTGGTTGATTTTCCTGGGAGAATTTTCGAAATCAATTCGCAATTCGACTATTCAAACGGAACAATGAAGAGTAATTTCAAAAATAGAAAGTCGAATATAACTACCAGAAACTTTCCAGAAACAGTTGAAAATATCAGAAAAAAATGGAATATTAAAGATGGTGGAAATCAATATAGTTTTTTTACAACTACTATAAATGAAAGTAAAATTGTGTTACTTTGCACCAAAATAAAATTTAAATGAAAAAGATAATTGTACTGATTTTGTGTATAAAATGTTGTTTGAGTTTTGCTCAAAAAAATTGTGATTATAGTACTAATGTTAAGGATAGTTTAGGGACATATAAAGCGACTAAAGATTATATAATTCACGAAAGAACATTTGGAAACACACAAGCAACACTATTCTTTTCGTTAATTAATGCCGACGGATTGCCTTCTTTAAAAGTACAACTAATTCAAAAAAGTAATGATTTTATTTCCGCAAAATGCTTTGATAAAACTTCAAAAGTAATTTTTCAATTGAGTGACGGAAGAATAATTACTTTGATTGCTATTGACAATGAAACATGTGGTGAAAAAGTAAACAATGAAAACTTAAATAGTCGCGTATTAACTGGTTATTTTCTTTTTATGAAAGATACTTTTGAAGCTTTAAAAAGTGCACCAATTGCCATAATGCGAATTAAGTATACTACAGAAACAGTTGACTATATTGTCAAAAATGAATTAATTTCAGAAATTGATAAAAATGCGTATTTTCCTGATGCTTATTTTGTCAACTATTTGAAATGCATTGTTGATTAATTACATTCCCATTTAAAATTAGCAATTTTATCATACAATCCCGTAGCTAAATTATAATGCCACCATTCGGAATCAAAGGATTTGAAATTGTGTTTTAGCATCGTTTCTTTTAAAAGCGCTCTGTTTTTCTTTACTTCGTCCGAAAGGTTTTGGTAGTCATGCCTTGCTTCTATTCCGAAAAAATCGAATGCCGTTCCCATATCGAGTTCTTTGCCATCTTTATCTACTAAAGTAATGTCGACTGCTCCTCCTCTATTATGCACCGAACCTCTTTTTGGATTGGCAACATAATCGGCATTTGGAACTATTTCCCACATTTTTTTTTGGATATCTAATGGTCGATAGCAATCAAATATTTTTATTCTGTATCCCAATTTTAAAAAATCGGCATTGGCTGCCATCAATTGTTTTATTGTTTTATATCGCAAGTAGCATTCATCACAATCATAAACTACTTGTTTCATGAAATTATCGTTTGTAGCATACTTCATGTCTATTATAAAATCCTTGCTAGCACTTTTTAAGTTGACGAATGTGGTATCATTCACATTTTCTAAAGCAATTGAATTGCCTTTTAAATAGTTGCTTTTCAAAGCATCCTTCCTTTTGGAAGCATCTGTTGCTTTACAACCAATAAGTAGGAAAAGAAAAAAAAAGGAAATGTAAAATGGGTGTTTTTTCATTCTTATAAATTTAGTACAATATAAGAAATAATATAGTTTTAAAATGGAAAGTATTTAAAACAAAAAAACCTTCAGGATTTGCTGCGCACATCCTTCAAAGCTCCGCTTTGATAATTCTAAAAACAAAAAAAAACGCTCAAGCGAGCTTGGCGTTTTTTTTCTTATTTTAGAATTCATTCGTGAGCGCAGAAGGATTCGAACCTTCGACCGCCTGCTTAGAAGGCAGGTGCTCTATCCAGCTGAGCTATGCACCCATTTTTCTTTTAAAACTTAATGGAAAAGTTTGTCGGGGTGGCAGGATTCGAACCTGCGGCCTCCTGCTCCCAAAGCAGGCGCGATAACCGGGCTACGCTACACCCCGTAGCATTCTTATTCGTAGATATTATCTGCGGGCTTCCCCATTTCCAATCGGGACGCGATAACCAGGCTACGCTACACCCGAAAACAAAAAAAGCGGAGAGTAAGGGATTCGAACCCTTGGTACAGTTTCCCATACGCATGTTTAGCAAACATGTCCTTTCGGCCACTCAGGCAACTCTCCAAATTCAATATATAGTATAAGAACTTTTCTCTTTAAGCGGTTGCAAATGTAATGTTTGATTATAATATTTACAACTATTTAGTTTGTTTTTTTTGCTTCGCCAATTTAAATAAAAAGAAAGACTTAGTAATCAAATATATAGAACTCGACTTCGATTTATTTTAATACAAAAAAGTAATAAACACAGATTGTAAAACGAATTTTACTTAAAAAATACTAAATTTGCAAGCGAATAATTTAACAAAAATTTGAAATGAGCAAAAAGGTAGTTATTGTTTCGGCAGTACGAACTCCAATCGGAAGTTTTATGGGATCATTATCAACTGTTCCTGCTTCACGACTTGGTGCTGCAGCTATAAAAGGAGCTTTAGATAAAATTAATTTAGATCCTAATTTAGTAGATGAAGTATTCATGGGAAATGTAGTTCAAGCCGGAGTAGGTCAAGCACCAGCAAGGCAAGCGGCTCTTTATGCTGGATTATCGAATGAAGTTGCTTGTACTACTGTAAATAAAGTATGTGCTTCCGGAATGAAATCGATTATGTTTGGAGCACAAGCTATCATGACTGGCGATGCTGAGATTGTTGTAGCTGGTGGTATGGAAAACATGAGTTTGATTCCACATTACGTTCATTTACGAACCGGCGTTAAATTTGGACCGACATCAATGCAAGACGGAATGCAAAAAGACGGTTTGGTTGATGCCTATGATAATAATGCAATGGGAGTTTCTGCCGATTTTTGTGCGTCGGAATATAAAATATCGCGTGAAGAGCAAGATGCTTTCGCTATTCAATCGTATGAGCGTTCTGCGAAAGCTTGGGATACTGGTAAATTTGATGCAGAAATTGTTCCTGTTGCCGTTCCACAAAGAAAAGGTGATCCGATTATGGTGACTAAAGATGAAGAATATACCAATGTTAAATTGGATAAGATTCCGAGTTTGAATCCAGCTTTTACCAAAGACGGAACTGTTACTGCTGCGAATGCTTCGACAATCAATGACGGTGCTGCTGCGGTAATTTTAATGAGTGAAGAAAAAGCAATTGCCCTGGGATTAAAACCATTGGCTTATATAAAATCGTACGCCGATGCGGCACAAGAGCCAAAATGGTTTACTACGGCTCCGGCGAAAGCGTTGCCCAAAGCATTAACTAAAGCCGGTTTATCCATTGCTGATATTGATTATTTTGAATTCAACGAAGCTTTTTCGGTGGTTGGTTTAGCGAATACAAAAATTTTAGGAATAGACAATGCGAAAGTAAATGTTAATGGTGGCGCAGTTTCATTGGGTCATCCACTTGGATGTTCTGGAGCCAGAATCGTGGTTACTTTGATTAATGTTTTACATCAGAACAATGCGAAAATTGGAGCTGCTGCAATATGCAATGGTGGCGGAGGAGCTTCGGCAATTGTGATTGAAAAAGCGTAAATAATTAACAATATTTGAATGTTTGGTATTTGTAATTTATCTATAATTCCGTTGCGTTTAGAACCCAATGACAGAAGCGAAATCGTTTCTCAAGTGTTGTTTGGTGAACATTTTGAAATTATAGAAACGGCGAAACAATGGACGAAAATTAAATTACAATTTGATGATTATGAAGGTTGGATTGACAGCAAGCAGTTCCAATCGATTTCTGAAGAAAATTTCAATACCTTATCAAAAGAAGCGGTAATTCTGAATTCGGATTTGGTAGAATATATTATCGCTCCCAACAATACGTTGCTTCCAATTACCATTGGCGCTTCATTGTCTTTTCTAAATCACAGTGATATCAATAGTGAAAATTATGATTTTGAAGGTTTGAAAGTCAGCGGCATTAAACCCAAAAAAGACATTGTAACGACTTCTTTTTTATATTTGAATTCACCGTATTTATGGGGAGGAAAAACGCCTTTCGGAATTGATTGCTCTGGATTTACTCAGATGGTGTATAAATTAAATGGTTATAAATTACTTCGTGATGCATCGCAACAATCGAGTCAAGGGGAAGTGCTGAGTTTTATAGAAGAAAGTGAACCCGGAGATTTGGCTTTTTTTGATAATGAAGAAGGGAAAATCATTCACGTCGGAATTATCTTAGAAAACAATTACATCATCCACGCAAGTGGTAAAGTACGAATTGACAGATTGGATCATTTAGGAATATATAATGCCGAACAAAATAGGCATACGCACCGATTGCGAGTTATCAAAAAAATTATATAAAAAATGCTCACGTATTAGATGAGCATTTTTTATAGTTTGAAATTGGATTACATTTTCGCTTTCATCTCTTTCACTTTATCGGTCATTTCTAAAGCTTTATAAACACTTAGTAATGTTTTTTTGGCAGGATCATTTGTCGAATCTAATTCGACTGCTTTTTCTAAGATGGGTAAAATTGACAAGAAATTTTTGTTTCTTTCTGTTTTAACGACTTCATATCTTTTTAAATCTTTATCGGAAGTGCCTAATTTATTAATTTCATCGACGTATTTTTGATCGCTTCGCATTTTTAATTCGGCTAAATTTAAATAGGCATTAAAATATTTTGGATCAATTTCTATTGCTTTTTTATAATAACCTTCGGCAGCATCTAATTTATTTGCGTTAGCGCTGATTACGCCTAAGTTAAAAACCATTTCTACATTATTTGGGTCTTTTGCTAAAGCTTCATTTACAAGTTTGGTATACATATCAAAATCGTTTAAAGTCAAATATAAATTGGCTTCATTAAGTAATAAAGAGTTATCATCAGGATTTACTTTTCGAGCGTCGGCATACGCTTGTTTTGCCTCTTCATTTTTTCCTTTATTTACATAAATCAACGCAATGTTTTTATAAATTTCACCTCTTTTAGAAGTTATTTTTTCATCGCGTGGTTTGTCATGAGTTCCTAATTTTATAAATGATTCTCTTTGTTCTTTTGTATTAAAATATTCTTCTTGTTTATTGGCTTTATTATATGCATAATATTGCGTTGCTTCTCCAGAATAGTTTAACGTTTTCAATTCCAAATAATATTTTAAGGCATCATCATAATTGTTTGCAGTAACTGCATAATTGGCAGCATAGTAAAGCTTTTCTTGATCTTTTTTATCTAGTTGATAAACTGCATAAAGTACATCCGCAGATTCTTTGTGGTTTTTGTCCTTATCAAGAACTATAGCATAACTGATTAAAAATGGTTTAAAATCTGGTATTATTTCCTCTTGAATTTCTTTGGTAAAAATTTGCTTATTAGATTTTTTTTCAAATTCTAACAAGTTAGTTATTGCAGTTGATAAATTTAGAATATTTTGTACAGAGAAATACTTTTTAAGCACTTGTTCCTTTTTCATTTCTTCTGGTTTTGATTGTGTTAAGTTCATCATTTCCATAAAAGGAGGAAGAGAATTGTAATAATCAAAATAAATTTTATCCGATTCATTTGAACCATCAATTAATGGCTTTACCTTTATTAATGTTGATTTAAACTCTAATATATCCTTATCAGAGGTCTCATCTTTATCATAAATTTTCTTTAATGCTTTCAACTCGTCTTTTTGAGCAAAAGTGCAAATTGAAACTAATAATGTTCCAATAATTAGTATGTTTTTAATTTTCATAATAGTGATATTTATTTAGTGTTAATTATAATAAAAAAGCCATAGTATCTTAAAATAATTTATTAGGATATATGGCTTTTATAATTTAGTTAATTTAAATTTTTATTCTTCTTCATCAGAGCTTTCAATGGTATCTTCTGGTTCTGAATCTTGAATTATTTCATCAGCATCATCAGCAATTGAATATACAATTACATCGCCATTTTCATCCAACTCAACTTCATCTACTTCGTCTTCTTTCATTACTTTGGTAACAGCAGCAATCGAATCGTTTTCTTTAATATTGATTAATCGAACACCTTGCGTTGCTCTTCCCATCACACGTAAATCAGAAACTTCCATTCGTATTGTTAATCCAGATTTATTAATAATCATTAAATCATCCGCATCAGTAACGCTATTGATAGAAATTAATTTACCTGTTTTTTCAGTGATATTCAAGGTCTTCACTCCTTTTCAGCCACGGTTGGTAATTCGGTATTCATCAATTGATGATCGTTTTCCGTAACCGTTTTCAGCAACAACTAAAATTTCGCTTTCCATGTCGTTCACAGAAACCATTCCGATTACTTCATCTTGGTCATTTTGCAATGTTATTCCACGTACACCAGAAGCAGTTCTTCCCATTGGACGTGTTTTTCCTTCTTCAAATCTTACCAATTTACCAGATTTAACAGCAATTAATACTTGACTTTCACCATTCGTTAATTTTGCTTCTAATAATTCATCATCGTCTTTAATCGTAATGGCTGCAACACCATTGACTCTTGGACGAGAATATTTTTCCAAAGACGTTTTCTTAACTTGACCTTTTTTTGTAGCCATAATCACATAGTGACTTTTGATGTACTCTTCGTCTTTTAAATCTTTAGTACAAATGAATGCTTTCACTTTATCATCGCTTTCGATGTTGATAAGATTTTGAAGTGCTCGTCCTTTGCTGGTTTTACTTCCTTCCGGAATTTCATAAACACGCATCCAGAAACATTTTCCTTTTTGTGTAAAAATCAACAGGTAATTATGATTGGTTGCTACAAATAAATGTTCTAAGAAATCTTGATCTCTAGTTGCGGCACTTTTTTGTCCAACTCCTCCTCTATTTTGCGTTTTGTATTCGGATAAAGAAGTTCGTTTAATATAACCAGCATGTGAAATCGTGATTACCACATTTTCATCGGCAATTAAATCTTCAATACTTACATCACCACCAGCATATTCTATTAATGAACGACGTGCATCACCATATTTATCTCTAATTTCAATTAATTCATCTTTAATCACTTGCATTCTCATTTCTTTGCTTGCCAATAAATCTTTCAAATATTGAATTAACTTCATTATTTCGGCATACTCTGCACGCAATTTATCTTGCTCAAGTCCAGTTAATTGACGCAAACGCATTTCAACAATGGCACGCGCTTGAATATCTGATAAATTAAATCGTTCAATTAATTTAGATTTTGCTTCATCACTATCTTTAGAGGCACGAATTAAAGCAATTACTTCATCAATATTATCGGAAGCAATGATTAATCCTTCTAAAATATGAGCTCTTTCTTCAGCTTTTCTTAATTCATATTGTGTTCTTCTTACCACCACTTCATGACGATGTTCAACGAAATAGTGAATTAAATCTTTAAGATTCAACATTTGTGGTCTTCCTTTTACTAGTGCAATATTATTGACACTGAAAGAAGATTGTAATTGTGTGAATTTGTATAACGTATTTAAAACAACATTCGCAACGGCATCACGTTTTAAAATGTAAACGATTCGCATTCCGTTTCTGTCCGATTCATCGCGAATATTGGCAATGCCTTCAATTTTTTTGTCATTAACCAAATCAGCTGTTTTTTTAATCATTTCAGCTTTGTTAACTTGGTATGGAATTTCGGTCACGATAATCGATTCCCTTCCATCTACTTCTTCAAAGCCAACTTTGGCTCTCATCACAATTCGTCCACGACCTGTTTTGAATGCTTCGCGTACGCCTTCATAACCATAAATTACACCTCCTGTTGGAAAATCGGGAGCTTTTATATGGTTCATTAATTCGTCAATTTCTATTTCTTCATTATCGATATAAGCAAGTGTACCATCAATAACTTCAGTAATATTGTGAGGCGCCATGTTGGTAGCCATTCCGACTGCGATTCCAGATGCTCCATTAATCAATAAATTCGGAACACGCGTTGGCATTACAGTTGGCTCATATAACGTATCGTCAAAATTAAGTTTGAAGTCAACGGTTTCTTTATCAATATCTGCCATAATGTCTTCCGATATTTTTTTCATTCTGGCTTCGGTGTAACGCATGGCAGCTGGACTATCACCATCAACAGAACCAAAGTTACCTTGACCGTCGATTAAAAGATAGCGTAAACTCCATTCTTGTGCCATACGAACCATGGCATCGTATACAGAAGTATCTCCATGTGGATGGTATTTACCTAGAACTTCTCCAACAATTCTTGCCGATTTTTTGTGGGCTTTATTCGAAAAAACGCCCAAATCATACATTCCGTATAGTACTCTTCTATGAACAGGTTTTAAACCATCACGCACATCAGGCAATGCTCTTGATACAATAACAGACATCGAATAATCGATGTATGCTGATTTCATTTCGTCTTCTATGTTAATTGGAATTAACTTTTCTCCGTCAGACATATGCTTAATTTATTATAAATATTAGATTAAATTCAAAACGTGCAATATACGTCTTTTTAGTATTTTTAAAAGCATTTTTGCATTGGAATTTGAACGATTTATTAACAAAATTGTGTTGTTATTTGGTTAATAAATTGTGAAGACAAGTGCATTTTTATATCACTATTTTTTTGTCAATTTACTGACAACGCATTTAGTGAGGAATAGTTTTTGTTTACCTAGCGAAAATTCATTAAATTTACAATCATAATACCTACATTATATGGATGATAATTTTTCACCAAGAGTTAAAGATGTAATCACTTACAGTAAAGAAGAAGCCTTACGGCTAGGACACGATTTTATTGGTACTGAGCACCTTATGCTTGGAATATTACGAGACGGAAATGGTAAAGCGATTACTATTTTAAACAATCTTTCTGTTGATTTAGATCATCTGAGAAAGAAAGTTGAAATATTAAGTCCAGCTAATCCCAATATTGATACTAGTAATGAAAAGAAGAATTTGCACCTCACCCGTCAAGCGGAAAGAGCTTTAAAGACAACGTTTCTTGAAGCTAAAGTATTTCAAAGTTCTTCAATAAGTACTGCGCATTTGCTTTTATGCATCTTGCGAAATGAAAATGACCCAACGACCAAATTGCTCAATAAATTAAAAATTGATTACGATGTGGCCAAAGACCAATATTTAAATATGACACCAAACGAAGATGATTTTTTAGAAAATTTACCAAAAAACGAATCCTTCAATGAAGATTCAGGACAAGATGACAGTGCAAAAGAAGGAAACTTTAATAATCCAGCAAACAAATCCAATAAAAAATCGAAAACGCCTGTTTTAGATAATTTTGGACGCGATTTGACAGAAATGGCAGAAGAAGGAAAACTTGACCCAGTTGTAGGACGTGAAAAAGAAATCGAAAGAGTTTCTCAAATTTTAAGTAGAAGAAAGAAAAATAATCCGCTTTTAATTGGTGAACCTGGCGTAGGTAAATCGGCAATTGCCGAAGGTTTAGCATTGCGAATTATTCAAAAGAAAGTCTCGCGAATTCTATTCAACAAACGAGTAGTTACACTCGATTTGGCTAGTTTAGTTGCCGGAACAAAATACCGCGGACAATTTGAAGAACGAATGAAAGCCGTAATGAATGAACTAGAAAAGAATGACGATATCATACTTTTTATTGATGAAATTCACACGATTGTTGGAGCGGGTGGAGCTACAGGTTCGCTTGATGCTTCTAATATGTTCAAACCAGCTTTGGCAAGAGGGGAAATTCAATGTATTGGTGCTACTACTCTTGATGAGTACCGACAATATATTGAAAAAGACGGCGCACTAGAAAGACGTTTTCAAAAAGTAATTGTCGAACCAACATCTGTAGAAGAAACGATTATTATTTTAAATAATATTAAAAACAAATACGAAGATCATCATAATGTAACCTATACTGATGAAGCCATTGAAGCTTGTGTTAAGCTAACCAATCGCTACATGTCGGAACGTTTTTTACCAGACAAAGCTATCGACGCTTTAGACGAAGCGGGTTCTAGAGTTCATATTACTAATATTGATGTTCCTAAGCAAATTTTAGATTTGGAACGTCAACTAGAAGAAGTGCGCGAATTGAAAAATTCGGTAGTAAAAAGACAGAAATATGAAGAAGCTGCTAAATTGCGTGACGATGAAAAGCGTTTAGAGAAAGATTTGTCAATTGCACAAGAACAATGGGAAGAAGATTCGAAAAGCAATCGCATTCAAGTTACCGAAGATAACGTTGCTGATGTCGTTTCGATGATGACTGGAATTCCAGTAAATCGAATAGCGCAAACGGAAAGCAATAAATTAGCTCATCTACCTGAACTTATTCAAAATAAAGTAGTTGGACAAAATGAAGCTGTGTTAAAAATAGCGCGTTCTATTCAGCGTAACCGTGCTGGATTGAAAGATCCCAATCGCCCAATTGGCTCCTTTATTTTCCTAGGACAAACAGGAGTTGGGAAGACACAATTAGCAAAAGTATTAGCAAAAGAATTATTTGATTCGGAAGATGCACTTATCCGTATTGACATGAGTGAATACATGGAAAAATTTGCGATTTCCCGTTTAGTTGGAGCTCCACCCGGATATGTTGGCTATGAAGAAGGTGGACAATTAACTGAAAAAGTAAGAAGAAAACCGTATTGTGTTGTCCTTTTAGACGAAATTGAAAAAGCGCATCCAGATGTTTTCAATATGCTATTGCAAGTTTTAGATGATGGTTATTTAACGGACAGTTTAGGTCGTAAAATCGATTTTAAAAATACGATTATAATTATGACATCTAATGTTGGAGCGCGTCAGTTAAAGGATTTCGGACAAGGTGTTGGATTTGGGACTGCCGCCAAAGTAGCACAAGCGGATGATAATTCAAAAAGTATTATTGAAAATGCTTTAAAGAAAACATTTGCACCCGAATTCTTAAACCGAATTGATGACGTTATTGTATTTAATGCACTTGAAAAACACGACATCGATTTGATTATCGAAATCGAATTAAAAAAATTATTCGCTCGCGTTGCCGATTTGGGATACCAATTGAACTTATCCGACAAAGCAAAAGCCTATATTGCTGAAAAAGGATTTGACAAACAATTTGGAGCTCGTCCATTAAAAAGAGCTATTCAAAAATATGTTGAAGATGCTTTAGCAGAAGAAATTATCACTTCCAAAATTCATTCAGGTGATGAAATTTTCATGGATATTGAAGATGGTGCTGACGAATTAACGGTTAAAGTTAAAAAAACAGAAAAGCCAACGAAATAAAGATTAATTAAATTTTAGCCACGGATTTTCGAATTATAATAAAAAAGTATTCGAGAATTCGTGGTTTTTGTTTTAAATGCAAATGACTCATGAATAAAGCGTCGCCTGTCTTTACATTTTCGGAATTGCATTTGCGCCTTTTTACCCAGTATTTTCAGGAATATTATATATGGCTGTAACATTAATCTGGTTGGTTCACGATAAAAGAATTGAAAAAATATTTAACGAAAACGATTAGTTATGACATTACTTTCTCAGATTATTATCGGATTTATTGCATTCATTCATCTTTATATTTTATGGTTGGAAATGTTTGCATGGACAACACGCGGTAGAAAAGTATTTAAAACCATTCCATCAGATGTGTTTGAAAAAACTAAAGTCATGGCTGCCAATCAAGGATTATACAACGGTTTTTTAGCTTTTGGATTGATTTGGTCGTTGCTGATTTCAGATGCTGAATGGAGCAAAAATACAGCTATCTTTTTTCTAGCTTGTGTTTTGATTGCTGGAGTTTATGGAGCAATTACCGTTTCAAAAAGAATATTTTATATACAAAGTATTCCTACAATTTTGGGATTATTGAGTTTGTTGTTGCATTCATATGAATTGTAAATCGGTTATATTCTACTCCTCCATCTCAATCAAAAAACTATTCAAAAAAGCTACAGAGTTTTCAATATCATAATGCAATATTCGGTCTTCTTTTACCAACGATACTTCCTCTCGATACGATTTCAAAAACATTTCAATAAAATCACTTGATTTTAACGGTTTTCTAAATGAAATCGCTTGCGACGCGTTCATCAACTCAATCGCCAAAATGCGCTCTAAATTCTCCATGATTTTTAAACATTTTGTTGCAGCATTCGCTCCCATACTCACATGATCTTCTTGTCCGTTACTCGACACAATACTATCCACGCTGGCTGGAGTTGCCAATTGTTTGTTCTGACTAGCAATGCTGGCGGCAGTGTATTGCGGAATCATAAAACCCGAATTCAATCCAGGATTGTCAATTAAAAATGCTGGTAATCCACGCAAACCTGAAATTAACTGATACGTTCTTCTTTCAGAAATGCTTCCCAATTCTGATAAGGCAATTCCGAGAAAATCCAACGCTAATGCCAATGGCTGTCCATGAAAATTTCCACCCGAAATAATCACATCACTTTCTCTAAATATATTGGGATTATCGGTGACCGAATTGATTTCGGTTTTAAATACTTTACTCACATAATCAATCGCATCCTTCGATGCGCCGTGCACTTGCGGAATACATCGAAACGAATACGGATCTTGTACATGCTGCTTTTTTTGAGTTATAATTTGACTGTTTTCCAAGAATTGCTTCATACGTTTTGCCGTCACTATTTGACCTTTATGGGGACGAATATAATGTATCAACTCATCAAATGGTTCAATTCTTCCATCAAAACCTTCTAACGAAATCGCTGAAATCAAGTCCGATAAATACGAATATTTTTTTGCTTTTAGAAGAATATAACAACCATAAGCACTCATGAATTGCGTTCCGTTTAGCAATGCCAATCCTTCTTTAGATTGCAAAATAATAGGCAGCCAATTGAACTTTTTTAAGACCTCAGAAGAATGTGCTTTTTTACCTTCAAAATTCACTTCTCCTTCTCCTAAAAGCGGCAGAGACAAATGAGCTAACGGAGCCAAATCGCCACTTGCTCCTAATGAACCTTGAGTGTAAATTATAGGTAGTACATCATTATTATAAAAAGCAATCAATCGTTCCACCGTTTGCAATTGCACACCAGAATGTCCATAACTCAACGATTGAATTTTCAACAACAACATCAACTTAACAATTTCATTTGGCACTTCATCTCCTGTTCCGCAGGCATGCGATTTTACCAAATTCTCTTGCAATTGTGATAAATTTTCATTCGAAATCTTCACATTACACAACGAACCAAATCCGGTATTAATTCCGTAAATCGGGTTGTCTTCATTAGCCATTTTGGAGTCTAAATAATCGCGACATTTTTGGATATTGATTGTCGCTTCTTCCGATAATGCTAACGTTTTATGTTGAAAAATAATTTCTTGTAAAGTTTCTAATTGTAGTACCTCTGTACTAATATAATGTATCGTTTCCATTGAATGATTGAAATTTGACCCCAAAATTCCGTAAACAATAGTTAAAAAACAACAATTGTTGTCATTTTTTATTGAGCAATTGCTAAAAAATTAGTTGATATAGGCAGAATTTCATTTTTTAAAAATTCATATCCTACCAAAAATTGAACAATTCACAAAAATTGAATACTGTCTTTTTTTATAACTAAAAAAGTATAATTTTGAAACTAATGTTAAGCAACCATCAAAAATTCACACTATTAGTAACAACCAACTCTTTGGTTGCCACTTCTTTTGGCACAACAACTACAACCCCGTTTGGGGTATAATTTTCACATATAATCCACTCTATATGTTCTCTCGAAAGAGAGGAAAATTCTTGATATTCAATAAAAATTTACAAAATGATAGTATTAAAATTTGGCGGGACTTCAGTTGCCAATGCACAAAACATTAAACTGGTTCTTGACATTATTAATAAAAGGACAACTAACGAAAAACTAGCTGTTGTCGTTTCGGCATTAAGTGGTGTTACCGATATGTTAATCAACGCCTCACAAAAAGCAGCTTCGAAAGACGAATCGTATAAAAATAGCATCGATGAAATCAAACAAAAACACTTTGAAGCGATTGCTGATTTAGTTGATAATACCAATCAAAATCAACTATTAATCAAAATAAACAGTCAGATAAACCAATTGCAAACATTATTAGATGGCTGTTTTTTATTAGGGGAATTGTCTCCAAGAACCGCCGATGCAATTGCCAGTTATGGTGAATTATTATCGTCTCAAATTATTGCTGCAGCTTTGCAACAAACCATTCCGAATAGCACTTTTAAAGACAGTCGCGATATTATAAAAACCAATTCTAATTTTGGAAAAGCAGCTGTCGATTTTGAAATTACCAATAAATTAATTGCCGATTATTTCAATGCGAATAAATCACAAGTTGTTTTATTACCAGGATTTATTGCTTCGTCAGAAGATGGGAACACCACTACGCTAGGTCGAGGTGGTTCCGATTATACGGCAGCCATTATTGCCAATGGTGTTAAAGCCGATTCGTTAGAAATTTGGACCGACGTTAACGGAATGTTTACCGCTAATCCGAAAATCGTAAAACAAGCTCAACCTATTGAAACCATTTCATATCAAGAAGCTATGGAATTGTCGCATTTTGGTGCTAAAGTATTATATCCGCCAACGATACAACCTGTTTTAAAGGCTAATGTTCCAATTTGGATAAAGAATACTTTTGAACCCGATGCTTACGGGACATTAATTTCGAGTGCGCCCGATGCAAATGCGAATCCTATTAAAGGAATTTCACATATTGACAATATTGCTTTATTAACATTGGAAGGTTCTGGAATGATTGGCGTTGCTGGTTCTTCCAAACGATTATTTGAAGTGCTTTCGCAACAAAATATCAATGTGATTTTTATTACTCAAGCTTCGTCGGAACATTCAATTTGTATTGGAATTCAAAATCAGGATGCCGAAAAAGCAAAAAACGCTATCGATGCGACCTTTGAATTGGAAATCAATCAAAATAAAATTGATCCTTGCATTGTTGAAAAAGACTTGTGTATTGTAGCTTTAGTTGGTGAAAGCATGAAAAACCATCAAGGATTAAGTGGAAAAATGTTTAGTACTTTAGGAAAAAATAATGTCAATATTCGTGCAATTGCACAAGGTGCTTCCGAGCGAAATATATCGGTAGTCATTAATGAAAAAAATGTTAAAAAAGCACTAAATACTTTACACGAACGTTTCTTTGAAGACAATACAAAACAGCTGAATTTGTTTGTAAT
>JAYVFV010000096.1:0-16190 GCA_043772885.1 Flavobacteriales bacterium | reverse complement strand
AATCTTATAACTTAACGTTGTATATACTCTGTTAATACCGCCGCTTCCTTCAAATCGGTTGTCTTGATTAAGTGTTGTATTTGAATTTTTTATGCTATATCCAACGGATGAATAAGGAATTAATCCGAGTCCGATAGTGAAATTTTTAGAAGGCAATGCGATTGATAAATAATCGAAAGTAGTTCGTTGTGCTTTTTCGCTTTGCGTTTTGGTTTTTAGTTTAACAGGGGAAAAAGTGCCTCCAACAGAAAATGCTGTTAATTTAATACTTGACAAAAGTGCTGGATTTTGAATGTTGATATGGATACTATCGGGAACAAAAGACAAACCGCCCATGGTTCTCGTTTCGATTGTTCCTTTAAAACGAACATCGCCAATTCCGTAAAAAGAATAAGGAGATGAAGTACCTTGTTGTGCGAATGTAACTAATGAAAAAAGCAAAAATATGCTTAAACTAACTTTTTTAATCATTTTGATTGTATTGAAATAATTGATTCAAACTTTCAAGTAGAAAATTTGAATTGGCAAAGATGGTATTTTTTAATCGTTTAGCCAAAAAATCTGAGTCGCCTCCAGTTAAAATTATGATAAAGTTTTTATAATTATTAGAATAGATATTAATAAACCCATCTATTTCATGCGTTAATCCGTTTATTACACCTGAGTGAATGGATTGATTTGTCGCATTTCCGATGATATTTATTGGTTCTTCTTTACTCAATAACGGTAATTTGGCGGTATAATTATGCAATGCTTCATAGCGCAATCGTATTCCAGGAGAAATGGCTCCACCTAAATAATTGTCGTTTTCATCAACAAAATCGTACGTAACACAAGTCCCCGCATCAATTATCAAGCGATTTTGCTTAGAATATTTTATAACTGCACCAGCGGATAAAACCAATCTGTCTATTCCTAAAGTGTTTGGGGTTCTATATAAATTTTGAAAAGGAAATTTATCGCTATTGGTTATAAATAGTACTTTAATTTTGAAGTATAAAAAAGCGTCTTTTTCTATTTTTCCGACAGAAGCAACGATCATATTTTTGATAAATGGATACTCCTTTAAAATTTTATCAATGGCTTTTTTAAATTGATTCGTCTCGAAAATTTCTTTATGTAAAAGTGTATTGTTCTCAAAAACAGCGGCTTTTACTTTCGTGTTTCCTACGTCTATTGCTAAAAGCATAATGGTTCTTTTTAAAATCCAAAGTTACAATAGATTTTTTTGAATAAATGTTTTGTATAAACTAAAAATCATTCTATATTTGCACCCGCATTAGCGAGGTACCTTAGCTCAGATGGTAGAGCAATGGACTGAAAATCCATGTGTCCCTGGTTCGATCCCTGGAGGTACCACGAAAACCCGAATAGTTTTATTCGGGTTTTTTGTTTTATTATTGAAGTACACTACAATGGCAAATAAAAAAGCATTCATTTTCGATCTCGACGGTGTAATTGTCGACACCACCAAATACCACTTTTTAGGTTGGCAAAAAATAGCAGCACAAATCGGGATTGAATTTACACCCGAACACAATGAACAATTAAAAGGCGTTAGTCGTATTGGTTCGCTTGATCTTATATTACAACTCGGAAATATTCAAGCTACTCAAGACGATAAAAACAAATGGCTCATTCAAAAAAACGAAGATTATTTGTCGTATTTAAAAGACATGAGTGAAAATGAAATTATTCCAGGCGTACTCAATGTATTGAATTATTTGAAAAATAGAAATCAACTGATAGTTTTAGGTTCTGCTAGTAAAAATGCCCGTCCCATTTTAGTGAAAACCAATACAATTCAATATTTTGATGCGATTGTTGATGGTAATGATGTTACTACAGCAAAACCAAATCCGGAAGTTTTTTTAAGAGCCGCCAAGTTGGTCAATGTAGCAAATGAAAATGGAATTGTTTTCGAAGATGCTGTCGCAGGCATCCAAGCGGCAAATAGCGCTAAAATGACTAGCGTTGGTATTGGCGATGAGAAAATTTTATTTGAAGCCAAATACCTTTTTAAAAATTTCGATTTTATGGATGTTTCTTTTTTGGAATCTTTAATCAACATAAAAGAATAATAGTACTATTATTTTTCACGTCATTGCGAGAGCTTGTCCCGAGTTTTCGGGAAACGAAGCAATCCGTTCCAAATTAATTTTTATTTTTGACTATGATAAAAATTGGACATCGCGGCGCAAAAGGATATGTTGCCGAAAACACATTGGCTTCTTTTCAAAAAGCTATCGATTTAAATGTTGATACTATTGAGCTTGATGTTCATTTGAGTTTGGATGGCGAAATTATGGTTATCCATGATGAAACTATCAATCGTACTACAACTGGAAATGGCTTTGTAAAAGACATGACTAGTGTTGAATTAAAAGCATTTGGAATTCCAACTCTAAAAGAAGTAATTCTCTTAGTGAATCAAAAATGCGTTATCAACATCGAAATTAAAGAGGCAAAAGCGACAACTAAAGTAGTAGATTTAATTCGAAAATTTGTTTCTGAAAATCAATACAATTACAATCTATTTCAGATTTCAAGTTTTGATTGGGATGTTTTAGAACAAGTTTCACTTTTAAATTCAAACCTATTAATTGATGTCTTAACGGATGAAAGTATTGAAAACGCATTGACTTTTGCTCAAAAAATAAAAGCGTATTCTATAAATCCATTCTACCAACTATTAAATAAAGAAAAAGTAACTTTGTTGCAACAAAATGGCTTTTTAGTTTTCCCATGGACGGTAAATGAGTTTGCTGAAATTGAAAAAATGAAATCCTTTAATGTAGACGGAATAATTTCTGATTTCCCAGATAGAATATGAACTCAAAATACGATTTAATCATTGTTGGTGGCGGCGCTGCTGGTTTTTTTACCGCTATAAATTGTGTGGAAACAAATCCAAATCTAAAAGTAGCGATTCTTGAACGCGGTCAAGAAGTGCTATCTAAAGTCAGAGTTTCTGGCGGCGGAAGATGCAATGTTACACATGCTTGCTTTATTCCGAATGATTTGGTAAAATTTTATCCTCGCGGGGAAAAAGAACTCCGTGGTCCGTTTCATCAATTTTGTTCGGGAGATACAATCAATTGGTTTGAAAGGCATGGTGTTGCATTGAAAATTGAAGATGACGGACGCATGTTTCCTATATCTGATTCTTCCCAAACGATAATCGATTGTTTTATTTTCGCAACCAAGAAATTGGGAATCGACATTCTAACAGGTCAAAGTGTGCAATCTATTTATAAAGGAAGTGACTATTGGAAAGTGGAAACCCATCACGAAACTTTTTCATGTCAAAAATTAATAATGACAACAGGTAGCAATCCGAAAATTTGGGAGATGCTAACGGAAATAGGACATTCTATTGTACCGCCGGTTCCTTCTTTATTTACTTTTAATATAAAAGATAAACGAATTAAAGATTTGATGGGCGTTTCGGCTTTGGCAACAGTGAAAGTTAAAAATTCAAAATTGGAAGCATCCGGCCCTTTATTAATCACGCATTGGGGAATGAGCGGTCCCGGAATTTTGCGGCTCTCTGCTTGGGGCGCTCGCGAATTATTCGATAAAAAATACCAATTTGTTATTCAGGTAAACTGGCTAAATGATGCAACTATTGAAGAAACTGAAACTAAATTAAAAGAGTTAAAGTTGGAACATTCTAAAAAATCGGTTTCCAAAAAATCACCATTTGAGTTCCCGAATCGCTTATGGGAAAGTTTGGTTTTGGCATCCGAAATTAATGAAGATACCAAATGGGCCGATTTGACAAAGAAACAACTTCAAAATTTAACCTTACAATTGATTAACGGAGAATTTCAGGTCAATGGGAAAAGTACTTTTAAAGAAGAGTTTGTCACTGCGGGTGGAATTGACTTAAAAGAAATCAACTTCAAAACCATGGAAAGTAAACTCCATGAAAATTTATATTTTGCTGGCGAAATTGTAAATATTGATGCAATAACAGGAGGATTTAATTTTCAAAATGCGTGGACAAGCGGATTTATAATAGCCGAAGCCATTTCATAAAATAGTTGTTTTTTTTTGTTTAAGTAATTAAAAATCAATGTATATTTGATATTCTAAAAATCAATCAAAATGAAAAGAACTCTACTATTAGCTTTATTAATTAGCACTTTTTTTACATCATTTGCGCAAATTCCACCAGTTTGTGGCGGTTTATTTACTGATCCAGCTGGGCCAAATGCAAATTATGTAAGTAATTCCGATTATACGGTAACTATTTATCCCACAAATCCTGGGGAACAAGTAACTGTTACTTTCACCACATTTGCTGTAGAAGCCACTTGGGACGCTTTGTATGTTTATAATGGCGATTCCACTGCTGCACCTCAAATTGCGAGTGCTAATCCTGCTGCCAATGTTCCGGGTGGAATTGCTGGTGGTTTTTGGGGAGCAGTAAATCCAGGTCCTTTTACTTCTACACATACAAGTGGCGCTTTAACCTTTCGATTTAGAAGTGACAATGTAATCAACCAAGCGGGTTGGACAGCGAATGTAACCTGTAGTTTACCGCCAACTTGTCCGAGACCAACTTCTATAGCAGTTACCGCAGTTACTGCAAATTCGGCGATTTTAGCATGGACAAACAACAGCCCATCAACTAGTTGGGAAGTTGTAGCTTTACAATGTGGCACAACGCCAACTGCAACCACTACAGGAACAATTGCAACCACAAATCCATTTACCGTTACTGGCTTAACTCCTGGCTTTTGTTATACTATATTTGTTCGAGCGATTTGCTCCGTCACATCCGAAGTAAGCAATTGGTCAACGGGAGTCACTATAACAACAATTCCGACTTGCCCAAGTCCAGTACAATTAAACGTAACCTCAATTACTACAACTTCTGTAGTACTTGGATGGTTTGGAACTACTACAACCAATTATCAAGTCATTTGGCTTCCTTGCGGATCTCCCGCTCCTACAGCTACTACTGTTGGATGGACAGCCACTACAAACAATCCGTTTTTAGTTACGGGTTTAAGTCCCTCAACATGTTATGCTTTTTATGTACGAGCCATATGTTCTGCTTCTGACAACAGCACATGGGCTGGTCCTTTTGTAGCGACCACATTAACTGCGGCACCTGTTTGCGGTGGAAACTTTACCGATTTAGCTGGACCAAATGCCAATTATGCCAATAATAGCGATTCAACAGTTACTATTTGTCCAACAATTCCCGGAGAATTTGTTACGGTAACTTTTACTTCTTTTAATGTAGAAGCAAATTTTGATGCCTTGTATGTTTTTGATGGTAGCACATTATCGGATCCTCAAATTGCCAGTACGAATCCTGGCGGGAATGTACCAGGTTTACTTCCTGGAGGTTTTTGGGGAAATACAATTCCAGGCCCTTTTACATCAACAAATCCAAGTGGTTGTTTAACTTTTAGATTTAGAAGTGACAATACAGTGAACCCAGCTGGTTGGATTGCAAATATTACATGTTCACCTCCACCAACTTGTCCGAGACCATCAGCATTAATAACTTCTGCTGGAACAATAAATTCAGTAACTTTGGGATGGACAAATAACAGTTCTGCTACCAGTTGGGAAGTGGCAGCACTACCTTGCGGCACTTCTCCTACAGCTACGACAACAGGAACTGTAGTCACTACAAACCCGTATACCATTACTGGATTAACTCCAGGAACATGTTATAATTTATTTGTTAGAGCAATCTGTTCAGCATCTGACATAAGTCTTTGGTCTGTTAACACTGCTTTTACTACACTATCTATTCCTCCAGTTTGTGGTGGAAATTATTCCGACAATGGAGGAACTGCGAATTATTTAGCAAATTCTGATTCAACAGTTACCATTTGCCCAACAAATCCAACCAATGTTGTTACAGTAACTTTTACCTCTTTTAATGTAGAAGCTACTTGGGATGCTTTATATGTATATGATGGAAATTCGACTACTGCGCCACAAATAATAAGCACCAATGCAACCGGAAATGTACCTGGAGGAGTTTCAGGAGGTTTTTGGGGAACAACGATTCCGGGACCTTTTACTTCAACTGATCCAAGTGGTTGTTTAACGTTTAGATTTAGAAGCGATAGCACTGTAAATAATGGCGGTTGGACATCTAATGTTACGTGTGGTCCTGCTGTAGATAGATTATTATTAATTGCATTCGTAGATCAAAATAATAATGGTGTAAAAGACACGAATGAAAGTTTGTATGCGAATGGATCATTTGTTTATCAACAAAATAATGCTGGGAATTTTTCAAATGCGTATTCTCCTACTGGACGTTACAGTTTTTATGATACTAATCCCGCAAATACTTATGATTTTACTTATCAAGTACAACCAGAATATTTACCTTATTACAATTCTGGAACCACCTCTTTTAACGATGTTGCTATTCCAGTCGGAAGCGGAACAACAATTTTATATTTTCCAATAACATTAACGCAAGGATATAATGATGTTACGATTTCTGTGATTCCATTAAATCCACCAAGACCAGCATTGACGTATGTCAATAAAATCGTATATAAAAATCTTGGCGTAACAGCAGCATCCGGAACTATAACATTTACAAAACCAACTCCAGTTACTATAACAAACGTTAGCCAAGCCGCAACGGTAGCAACTGCTACAGGTTTCACTTATGCATTTACAAATCTATTACCAAATGAAACGCGCTTTTTTAATGTAACCATGAGTGTTCCTAATAGTCCGATTGTAGTTTTAAATGATTTACTTACAGCTAGCGCTACTATTTCGGCTCCAGCAAATGATATTAATCTGACAAATAATACAAGTACACTTTCACAAATTGTGGTAAATTCATACGATCCAAATGATAAAATGGAAGCGCACGGTGATGAAATTCCGTTTAGCCAATTTGCTCAAAACGATTATTTATATTATACCATTCGTTTTCAAAATAACGGAACGGCAAATGCGATTAATATAAAAATACAAGATGTCTTAGAAGCTAAATTAGATCCAACAAGCATTCGTATGATTAGTGCCAGTCACAATTATACGATGAATAGAATTAACAACACAATATCTTGGGATTTTAGAAATATTCAATTGGTTCCTGCAACTGCTAGTCAAACTTTGAGTTCAGGTTATGTTTACTTTAAAATTAGATTAAACCCAGGATTTGTAGCTGGCGATATTGTTTCTAACAATGCGGCTATCTTTTTTGATTCCAATCCAGCCATTGTTACTAATACTTTTGATACCAAATTTATAACTTTATTAAGCACTGTTGATAATGCGTTAGGAAATTTCATAATGTATCCGAATCCTTCTAGTGACAATGTTACTTTTAGTATGGAAAACACCATTGAAACTATTCAATCTCTTTCTATAACGGATGTATTAGGTAAAACGGTCATGACCATTAATGACAACAGTTCGAATGAAATTAATGTGGATGTTTCTAATTTATCTAAAGGCGTTTACTTGGTTGAAATTACTACAGAAAGTAATTTAAAAGCCACCAAAAAATTAGTTGTCAATTAGTAACACATTCTTTTTTAACTACAAATCCCGGAAGTTCATTTTTCGGGATTTTTGTTTATAAATTCTTATATTTGGATAACAAAATCTACCACTATGAAAAAATTACTCCTTTTATTTGCCTTATTTAGTATTGCTGTAAGTAGCGCACAGATAAACTCACAAGTAACCAATTATGCAGTTTGTGATCCCAACAATGACGGAATAGCAGTATTTGACTTGACCATAAAAGTGTCTGAAATTTTAAACAATCTAAATCCAGCGATTCATACCACTACGTTTCACGAAACCATGACTGGTGCACAAACGGGTACTATGACAATATTGAATCCATCTGCTTATTTTAATATAAGCTTTAACATCCAACAAATATATGTTCGAGTTGTGAACACACAAACGAGTACCGCTTCGTTTACCTCTTTTACGATTGTGGTAAATCCTACTCCAATTGGAAATCCTGCTTCATTGTTTTTTTGTGATCCAATGGAACTTCCCATTTATGATTTAAATTCTAGTATTCAACAAATAATTGGCGGCACATCACCAAGTGTAACAGTGACTTTTCATTTAACACAAATTGATGCGCAACTTGGTGTTTTCCCAATACCTAATGGTATTTTTGCACCTACTGTAACACCTATTCAAATACTATTTGCTAGAGTCGAAAACAATACTACAGGATGTTTTTCTATTACAACTTTAACGTTAAATACAAATACAAATAACTGTACTCCTCAAACCTGCGCTGCTCCTACCAATTTAGCGATAAGTAATATATCAAGTACTTCTGCTGTATTGAGTTGGAATACTCAAGGAGTTCCTGGAAATTGGCAAATTCTTGTTCTTCCATTTGGATCACCAGCGCCAACGGCTTCAGTTACTGGCTGGATAGCTTCGCCGACAAATCCATTTGTCGTTACGGGATTAAGTCCAGACACTTGTTATTCTTTTTATGCACGAAATGTCTGCGGACCAAATTCTGGCGGTGCTAGTACTTGGACAGGCCCAGTGAGTTTTTGCATGTTCAATTGTTCCAACAACGCGCAATGCCTTGAAAGTTTAGAATTAATTGCTTTTATAGACAACAACAACAATGGTGTTAAAGATGTTGGAGAAAGCAAGTTTTATAATGGAAATTTTGTTTATACTATTAACTCAGGAAATCCAATTTATGCCAGTTCCAATAATGGTAATTTCTACATCTTTGAAAACAATCCTACCAATTCTTATAATTTAAATTTTGCGGTAAATACTGGACTAGGAAGTTATTTCAGTTCTTCGAGTACTTATAGCAACGTGATTGTCCCTACTGGTAGCGGAAGTACTACTTATTACTTCCCAATTACACAGTTGCAACCCTACAATGATTTGGAAGTTCATATAGTTCCTTACAATAATCCACGACCTGGGTTTACCTATACAAATGCCATTCATTATAAAAACAAAGGAGCTCAAACAGTAAATTCCGGAACGGTAACTTTTACCAAAAGCGCAGCGGTTTCTATAAACACTATTTCTCAAAGCGGAACGACAGCAACGCCAACTGGTTTCAGTTATACCTTTTCTAATTTGTTGCCAAATGAAACGCGTTCTATTGTAGTTACTTTACAAGTGCCTACTATTCCAACGGTTACCTTGGGAGACATTGTAACTAATTCTGTTGCAATAGAACCAAGTGTTGGAGATGCTTTACCAATAGATAATAACTTCTCTATTACACAAACAATAGTTGGTTCGTATGATCCAAATGACAAAATGGAAATTCACGGTAGAAAAATAGACATTGATGAATTTTCGTCGAATGATTATTTAACTTACACCATACGCTTTGAAAATACTGGTACTGCAAATGCCGAATTTATTAGAGTGGAAGATACTCTTAACGCTTTATTAAACGCAAGTTCTGTCGTAATATTAAACGCAAGTCATCCTGTTGATGTGCGTCGAATTAACAATAAATTGATTTGGAATTTTCATAACATTCAATTACCACCAACCTTAAATAATCCTAGCTTAAGTCACGGTTATGTACAATTTAAAGTAAAACCAAATCCGGGTTATGCCATTGGCACTATTATTCCAAATAGAGCAGAAATTTATTTTGATTACAATCCGCCAATTATTACCAATACATTCCAAACGGAATTTGTTGAAACATTAAGTACAGCTGATTTCGAAAATCCAAATTTTATTCTATTCCCAAATCCAACACATTCTTTCTTTCAAGTTGGTATGCAAAATTCAAATGAAAAAATTCAAAGCATATCGATTACTGATGTTTTAGGAAAAACTATTAAAAACGTTAAAGACATCAATTCAAGTGAAATCAGTGTTGATGTTTCTGATTTGTCTAATGGACTTTACTTGGTTGAAATTACGACAGAGAGTAATTTAAAAGCCACCAAAAAATTAGTTATTAATTAGAGATAAAAATAACTCATAAAATCCTGTCTTTTACTAAAAAAAGACAGGATTATTTATTTAACCACCAAATACTTGCATTTAAAACAATGGCAAAACCCACCCAAACTAAATAGGGAATCAGAAGATTTGCTGCTAGTTTGTTAATGCTTTTGAATTGCGAATACGTTTCAAATATCATCAACCACAAAACAATAATTTCAATTAATGCTAAAAGCGGATTGTGTAATCCGAAAAACAAATACGACCACAACGCGTTTAATCCCAATTGAATTACAAAAAATAGAAATGCTTTTTTTACCTTTTGTTGTTCGGATTCGAGGTGATTCCAAATGAGTCCACCAGCAACTCCCATCATAATGAAAAGGATTGTCCAAACGGGAGCAAATAGCCAGTTCGGCGGATTGAAAATGGGTTTAACCAATGTTGGATACCAAGTGAGTATGCTTTTTTGTGTTACTGTTCCCGACAAATATCCAATTACCAAACACGTCATTACCACTAAAACAATCCGAATTATTCTTTGCATGTTGATTAGATTTTTAACAAATATAGGAAACGATATTAAATGACTTTCTAAAATAAGTATCTTTGTCCAAATCTTAATTGTATGACTTCCGAAAAGGATTTTATTTTCAACTCCAATTTCCCAACTATTGAAGCAACAAGCTTCGAATGGAGCGCACCAAGTAATATTGCTTTAGTTAAATATTGGGGGAAAAAAGAAAACCAGATTCCTGCCAATCCATCTATAAGTTTTACTTTGAATTCATGTAAAACAATTACCAAATTAAACTTCATCCGAAATAAAAATCAAGATACTTTTTCATTTGATTTATTATTTGAAGGACAACCTAAAGAAGATTTTAAACCGAAAATTCAAAAATTTCTAGAGCGAATTGAAATCTATTGTCCGTATTTGAAAAGTTATCATTTGACAATAAATACAAAAAATACTTTTCCGCACAGTTCTGGAATTGCATCATCCGCTTCCGGAATGGCAGCTTTAGCAATTAACATTATGAGTTTGGAAAAGGAATTAAATCCATCAATGACCGAGGATTTTTTTTATCAAAAAACATCATTCTTAGCGCGATTGGGTTCGGGAAGTGCGTGCCGAAGTATCAAAGGAAACGTTGTTGTTTGGGGAAAACATGCAGAAATTGAAGACAGTTCTGATTTATTTGGCGTTGCATTTTCATCCAAAATTCATCCAATTTTCACGAATTATCAAGACACTATTTTACTTGTTGACAAAGGCGAAAAGCAAGTTTCAAGCACTGTTGGACACGATTTAATGAACAATCATCCTTTTGCCGAACAACGTTTTTTACAAGCACATCACAATTTATCGGCTATAAAATGCGTTTTAGAGAATGGGAATTTAGACGATTTTATTAAAATTGTAGAAAGCGAAGCATTGACGCTGCACGCGATGATGATGACATCAATGCCGTATTTTATTTTGATGAAACCCAATACATTAGAAATTATAAACAAAATTTGGAAGTTTAGAAGCGAAACCAACATTCCGGTTTGCTTTACATTAGACGCTGGAGCGAATGTACATGTTTTGTATCCCGAAAACGTTTTAGTTGAAACTTTGCAATTTATTAAGGACGAATTAGTTGGCTATTGTCAAAATGGTCAGTATATTTGTGACCAGATTGGTTTTGGTTCGCAGAAAGTTATTCTATAACAAGCTCAAATCTAAATATGAAAGGACCTTTATTTTACTCAAAAATATTACTCTTCGGAGAATACGGAATCATCAAGGATTCTAAAGGTTTATCCATTCCCTACAATTTTTATAATGGCGCACTCAAGGTGGATGAGAATCCATCTGCGGAAGCTATTAAATCCAATTTAAATTTAAGAAAGTTTGTTGTTTATTTAGAGCAATTGCAAAACGATTCCTCCGATTTAGTGACGTTTAATTTGGAAGCATTAAAAACCGATTTAGAACGCGGAATGTATTTCGATTCCAGCATTCCCCAAGGTTATGGCGTTGGAAGTAGTGGCGCTTTAGTTGCTGCAATTTACGACAAATATGCTTATAATAAAATCACTGTTTTAGAGAATTTAACGCGTGAGAAATTATTGCAATTAAAAACTATTTTCGCCCAAATGGAATCTTTTTTCCACGGAAAGAGTTCAGGTCTTGATCCTTTAAACAGTTATTTGAGCATTCCAATTCTTATCAATTCCAAAGATAATATTGAAGCAACTGGAATTCCGACACAAAGTACAAGTGGCAAAGGTGCTGTGTTTTTGTTGGATTCTGGAATTATTAGTGAAACCGCTCCAATGGTAAATATCTTTATGGAAAACTTGAAAGATCAAGGATTCCGAACTATGTTAAAAAATCAGTTTATCAAGCATACGGATGCTTGTGTGGAGAATTTCCTTGGCGGCGATATGAAATCACTTTTTGAAAACACCAAAAAATTATCTAGAGTCGTTTTGAATAACTTCAAACCTATGATACCGGAAAAGTTTCACAATGTTTGGCAAAAAGGAATTGACACTAACGATTACTACTTGAAACTTTGTGGTTCTGGCGGTGGCGGCTATATTCTTGGCTTCACCGAAGATTTAGAAAAAGCCAAACTGTCTTTAAAAGACTATAAACTGGAAGTGGTTTACCAATTTTAATGCTGCAAAATCGTAACGGAAAATAATTGACTCCAACAGCGATCTAACCTTTGTTGTTTGCTGTTTTAATATGCCTAAAAAGTTGTTTGTGAGCATTTTAGTCACACTAATAATAACTAACATTACTAAAAAATATTTCTTAAATGAAAAAATATTCCCTCCTTTTACCTTCGAATATTTTCACACTTTTTTAATAAAAATTTTATGCCTAAGAATAAGATTCCTGAGAAGTTAAAGTTTCCAAATATCTTGATTTTCTTGAGCATAATAGTATTGTCGTGCACTTTGTTAATCTTTATTAATTATTTTTCTATTAAAATTCTAAGCGCCAACAGAGCCTTTGTAAACGCAGAATCTCACTACTCAAAAGGGCAAAAAGATGCTGTTCGTCATTTAATTGCCTATGTATATACCAAAGACGAAGACCAATGGGAATTATTTAGAGCGGAACTAAGTGTCCCGCAAGGTGACGGTTTGGCAAGAATTGGGTTAATTAATGATTACAATGATTCCATAGTTAAAAAGGGCTTGCTTGCCGGACGAAATCACGAGAAAGATTTAGATAACATGATTTGGCTTTTCAAAAATTTTCATTCGATTTCTTATTTTAAAAATGCAATTCACGAATGGGAACAAGGTGATGCTTTAATCAATCAGATTGATGTTATTGGAAATAAAATGCATCAAAAAATGGAAGCCACTAATTTAGACGAAGCATCAAAGCGTCTATTTTTAACTCAAATTAACAGCATCAGCGATAAACTAACTGTGAACGAAAGAGAATTTTCCTCTACTCTTGGAGAAGGAGTCCGTGAAATTAGAGATTATCTTATATATGCCAATATTCTTTTCATTTTAATCATTATCTGTAGTGTCAGTATTTATTATTCTATGGCCGTTAAAAAACTACTCTTTACAAAACAGGAAATAGAAAATAAAAACAAGGATTTAATACTTGCCAATAAAGAGCTGGATAAGTTTGTTTATAGTGCTTCACATGATTTACGGTCACCCATAACTTCCTTGCAGGGACTAGTAGAAATTTCAAAACAGGAAGATGATCCCGAACAAGTAAGAGGTTATTTGAATATGATGCAGGAAGTTCTTGTCAAACAAGATCTATTTATTAGAGACATTATAGATTACTCCAGAAATAAAAGAACAAAAATAGTTATACAGCCCGTAAGTTTGAATCAAATTATTACTGATGCCATCGCACAGCATCAGTATATTGAAGAAGCAAGTGGAATTACAATCAATAAAGAGATTATGGTTGACAAATTACATAGCGATAATTTTAGGCTGAAAATCATCTTGAATAATTTACTTTCGAATGCTGTAAAATATGCCGACTTAAGTAAAGAAAAACCGTTTATATCAATTAGGACATACGATTTAAATGGAAAATGTGTCATAGATATTGAAGACAATGGAATCGGAATTGGCGAAGAATTTCAGAGTCGGATTTTTGACATATTTTTTGCAACCGATAACAACAAAGGAACAGGATTAGGACTTTACATCGTTAAAGAAGCAATTGAAAATATGAATGGAAGCATCTCAGTAGATTCGAAAATTAATATTGGAACTAAATTTACCGTAACAATACCACATCACCATGAAACCTAATTATATATATTTGGTTATTGAAGACAATGTAATTGATCAAATCATTACAAGCAAATTATTGAAAAAAGTGCCTGGAGTACAAGAGGTTGGCATTGCCAATAATGGAAAAGAAGGCATTCTATGGCTCCATAATTATCATGCGAAGCAGGATGAAATTTTAATTATTCTGCTGGACATAAAAATGCCGGTGATGGATGGCTTTGGATTTCTCACGGAGTTTGAAAATTTAAAAGAAGAATTAAAAAAACAAACTCAAATTTTCATACTTTCATCCACGCTAAATGAAGATGAAATTACTAGAGGTAATAATAATCAATATGTAAAAAAGCGTTTTAAGCAAACCGTTGTCATTTGCAGCATTTAGCGAAATGATTCAGCAAAGTTAAGCAAGAACCAACGAAACAATCAAACCAGAATGTTAAGCAGAAAGCATAAGTACATCGCCATGAAAATTATCAGCTTGTTTTCTGTGGTACGTGGTTACAATATTCCTGTAATTGCATTAGCGCAATACCTTTCGGCGATTTTTATTATGGCTCCCGAAAAAAGAGCATTGGCCGTTTTATTGGATTTCAATTTGTTTATTATTGTCATTGTATCGGGATTAACAATCGCTTCGGGCTATATCATCAACAACTTTTACGACAGCAAAAAAGATTTAATAAACCGACCGAACAAATCCAAACTCGATCGATTTGTGAGTCAGAAAACAAAACTACAAGTCTATTTTTCTATCAATTTTATAGCAGTATTTTTAGCTTGTTTTGTGTCTTTTAGAGCGGTATTGTTTTTTTCTGTTTATATTTTCCTAATATGGTTTTACTCGCACAAACTCAAAAAATTTCCAATTATCGGAAACTTAACGGCGTCTTTTTTAGCTGTTTTGCCTTTCTTCGCCATATTGTTGTATTATAAAAATCTGTATCCACAAATTTTTGCCCATGCGGCCTTTTTGTGTTTGCTGCTTTTAATTCGGGAAATCATAAAAGATTTGGAGAACATTAAAGGTGATATTGCCAACGATTATCAGACTATTCCGGTGAAATATGGAGAAGTTTTTGCTAAAAAAGTCATTACTGTATTAACGATTTCTACTATTATTCCGGTTTATTTTCTTGTCGAAATTTACGATGTAGGTTATATGGATATTTACTTTTATGTGAGTTTGATTGTGTTGCTATTCTTTCTTAGTTTATTGTGGAAATCTACTTCCAAACTGCATTATCTTAGACTGCATAACTTATTGAAATTTATAGTAGTTTCAGGCGTTTTTTGTATAGTTCTCATTAATCCAGAAGTACTAATACACGGAAGAAGTTATTTAAGGATATAACTTATTCTTCCTTAAACCAACCCGAATACATCACGTAATTGTTGGAAATTCTTTCTATTTCGCCTACAAAGTTGGAGGTGTTGATGTCTTTCACTTTTTTGGCTGGAACTCCGGCATAAATGGTTCCCGATTCGACCACCGTATTTTGAGTTACTACGGCACCCGCTGCAACAATGGCGTTGCTTTCGATGATGCAATTGTCCATGACGATAGCGCCCATTCCGATAAGTACATTGTCGTGAACCGTGCAACCGTGCACTATGGCGTTGTGCCCGATAGACACATTATTGCCGATAATCGTGGGATGTTTTTGATAGGTACAATGAATGATGGCGCCGTCTTGAATGTTGACTTTATTGCCGATTTTTATGAAATGAACATCGCCGCGAATTACTGCGTTGAACCAAATACTGCATTGTGAACCGATTTCAACATCGCCAACTATGGTTGCATTTTCGGCGATGTAGCAATCTTTTGGAATTTGAGGATGCTTTCCGTTTACCGCTTTGATTATCATTTACATTGGTATTAATTCACTGCCGGACAATTACAATGGTATTTCTCTGGTTGACAGAATAAGTTAATTCCGAGTGTGATTTGGTGGAATCCACCATTGTCAAATTTCACG
>JAYVFV010000095.1:0-5159 GCA_043772885.1 Flavobacteriales bacterium | reverse complement strand
TTGGATGAAAACGGAACTGCTTTTTCGAGCATTGGATTTTCCGATTATTTACAAAAGAAAATGAATGCGGGAATTAAAACACTAGTTTTTGTTATCGGTGGACCTTATGGATTTAGTGAAGAAGTATACAAAAAAGCGAAAGGAAAAATCGCTTTATCCGAAATGACTTTTTCGCATCAAATGGTGCGCTTATTTGTCATTGAACAAATTTATCGCGGATTTACGATTTTGAAAAACGAACCGTATCATCATCAGTAATTGATAATTGATAATTGATAATTTTTGAACACAGGATACACGTTTGGCATTATCAATTATCAATTGTTAATTGAAACAGCTTCGCTGTTTCCACTGCTTCTTTTACATCGTGAACGCGAAGGATCTTAGTTCCTTTCATGAGTGCGATTGTGTTTAAGGAAGTCGTTCCGTTTAAAGCCATTTCGGAAGTTGTTCCTAAAGTTTTATGAATCATCGATTTTCTGGAAACACCAACCAATAAAGGAAGTTCCAACATTTGAAACAATTCTAATTTGTTGAGGACTTCAAAGTTGTTTTCAATGGTTTTGGCAAATCCGAAACCGGGATCGATAATCAAATCGTTAATTCCGAAACTTCTAGCCAAAGCTACTTTTTCGGAAAAATAATAAAGTATTTCTTTTACAATATTGTCATAATTTGCTAAGGATTGCATCGTTTGTGGAGTGCCTTTCATGTGCATCATGATGTACGGAACTTGGAGTTTAGCAACGGTTTGCATCATGTTTTCATCCAAACTTCCTGCAGCAATATCGTTGATCATTGCAGCTCCGTTTTCAACACTTTGTTTGGCGACTTGGCTTCGAAAAGTATCAATTGAAATAATAGCATTCGGAAATTCGTTTACAATTTTTTGAATTATGGGAAGAACTCTTAACAACTCTTCTTCTTCCGAAACAAATTTGGCATTCGGTTTACTAGAATAACCACCAACATCAATAAAAGTGGCACCATCGGTAAGCATTTTTTCAACATGCGTTAAAATGGTTTTGTCATCTGCGAATTTTCCACCATCATAAAAAGAATTGGGCGTTACATTGAGTATTCCCATTACTTTTGGAGTGGTTAAATCGATAAGTTGTCCGTTGCAGTTGATTGTCATTGTTCCGCTTTAAGCTATAGGCATTAAGCTTTAAGCTGGCTTATTGCTAATTGCTTATTTTTTATTTACATTTGAAAAAATTTCATACAAAGATACCATTAATGAAGAATACTTTGCAAGAATACGATAAAGTAATTGGCATTTGCCGTGATTTATTTACCAAGAAAATGACCGATTACGGAAGTGCCTGGCGCATTTTAAGATTGCCATCTTTGACCGATCAAATATTTATCAAAGCGCAACGAATCCGAAGCTTGCAACAAAACGATATCCGTAAAGTAGATGAAGATGAAACTAGCGAATTCATCGGAATTATTAATTATTGCATCATGGCGTTAATCCAATTGGAATTGGGAGTAGTTGATCAACCCGATTTGAATGTAGCAAAAGCAACGCAACTTTATAACGAAAAAATTGCTTTGACAAAATCCTTAATGGAAGATAAAAATCACGATTATGGAGAAGCTTGGCGCGAAATGAGAGTGAATTCATTGACCGATTTGATTCTGCAAAAACTACTTCGTGTAAAGCAAATTGAAGACAATAAAGGAAAAACATTAGTTTCAGAAGGCATTGATGCTAATTATCAAGACATGATAAATTACTCGGTATTTGCGTTAATTTTGATGGGATTTGGTCAATAACAACTCATTAACACTATAAACAAAAAACGCTTTTTACATTTGTAAAAATTATAATTTATGAAAACCAATACAAAAACGTATATCGCTTGGACAATTAGAATACTAGTTGCTTTCTTATTTATTATTTCTGCCATCGCCAAAATGTATCCTTCGCCGTATTTTGCGATTTCTACATTTGAAGTAAAACAGTTGTACACTTTAGGATTTTCGGAAACTATTGCTCCGTATTTCTCACGAACGTTAATCGGAATTGAATTGGCAATGGGATTATTATTACTTCAAAATCATTATCTAAAGCGGTTTATCATTCCGATGACGATTTTGCTATTAGCTGTTTTTGTTGGACATTTAACGTATGTTACATTTTTAAGTGGCGGAAATTCTGGTAATTGTGGTTGCTTTGGCGAATTGATTCCGATGACACCCATCGAAGCTATTATTAAAAACATAGTTGCTATTGCTCTTTTAGGATATTTGTATTATCTGTTGCCAATAGAAACGGCAAAACACAATTTTTGGATATTGACAACTGTTTTATTTGCTACTATTTTAGGAATTTACATGTTGGCTCCAATACAACCCATTGCTTCCAATTTTACAGTAACTCCAATGTCGGAAGTTGCAGAAGACACTTTAACTGAAACTAGTACTCCAATTGATTCTATAGCATCGGAACTTCCTATTGCAGAAGTTAAAAAAGATTCGGTTAAAAAAATTGTTGAGGATGTGAATGCTCCAAAAAAAGTAAAATCGGGGAATGCTAAGTTTTTCCCTAATATCGATAACGGAAAAAAATTGCTTTGCTATTTCGTTCCGGGTTGTGATCATTGTAGAATTGCTGCGAAAGAATTAACCGAAATGCGTAAAAAAGATGCGAGTTTACCGCCGCTTTCTATTATTTTTATGAATGAAGAAGCCGATATGATTCCGGCGTTTTTCAAAGAAGCAGGAGCTACTTATCCGTACACGATTATTGCAATCATTCCGTTTTGGAATATTCTCGGTAGCGGGAAAGATACTCCGGGTATTAAATACTTATGGAACGGAAACGAAATTAAATACTACTGGGGAATTTCGGATAATAAATTCAATGGAGAAGAATTGAACACCTATCTTAAAAAATCATATGCTGAATTAAAAAAATAGTTTAAAAATTAGTACCAATTTGTGCTGGTGCTTCCATCACTTTATATAAATTTGTTAAAAAAGAAATTATGAAAAATATCGCATTACTCATTATTACAATCATCTCAACCATGTCATGTACTCAAAACAAAGAATTTTCGGAAGTAACTCTATCGTATCAATTGACCAAATTGGATCAAACTAAAGCTAGTTTTCAAAGTGTTTTAGACAAGCACAAAGGAAAAAAAATCCTTATCGAAATTTGGGCTGGCTGGTGCGGCGATTGTGTAAGAGCTATGCCTAAAGTAAAAGAATTGCAAACTGTTCATCCAAATACTGATTATGTTTTTATTTCTATGGATAAATCGTTTGACAAATGGAAAGAAGCCATTGCCAAACACGGATTAGAAGGCGATATGTATTGGGTGAATGACGAAAAAATGATGAAAGGTGCTTTTGGTCAATCACTCGAATTGGATTGGATTCCGCGTTATATTGTACTCAATGAAAAAGGAGAAATAAAAATCTTCCGAGCAATTGAAACCGATTTCGAAAAAATTAGTATGGCTTTAAACTAAATAATAATGAGAAGGAATATTGTTGCTGGCAATTGGAAAATGAATAAGAATGCAGAAGAAACCGAAGATTTACTCAACGAGCTTATCGATAAATTACCCGATGATATTGAAGCGCAAATCATTGTGGCTCCAACCTTTGTTAATTTAGCATCTGCTGTTGATCATGTAGAATTTACCAATATTACGGTCGCTGCACAAAACATGCATCAAGCAGAAAACGGTGCTTATACTGGTGAAATTTCGGCAGACATGTTAAAGAGTATCGGTGTTGAAACCGTGATTATTGGACATTCTGAACGTCGCGCTTATTTTCACGAAACCGATTCTATTTTAGCATATAAAGTCGATACCGCTTTAATACATAATATGACCGTTATTTTTTGTTTTGGAGAAGAGTTGAAAGACCGACAAGACAAGCAGCATTTTAATGTAGTAGAAAACCAACTTCGCGATGGTTTGTTTCATATTAAAAACGAATCTTGGGAAAATATCATTTTGGCATACGAACCTGTTTGGGCGATAGGAACGGGCGAAACGGCAACTCCAGAGCAAGCACAAGAAATGCATCGATTTATTAGAGAAACGGTACGTCATACTTTTGGAAGTACCATTGCCGAAGACGTTTCGATTCTTTATGGTGGAAGTGTAAAACCTGATAATGCTAAACAAATCTTTTCAAAACCCGATGTTGATGGTGGTTTAATTGGTGGTGCTGCTTTAAAAGCAGATGATTTCGTTGCGATTGTAAATGGAATGAGATAATTATAATATGGAAACCAAAACCTACGAAAAATTAAAAGATGGCGATCAATGTAAAGTTGTCGGAGGAACACATATTGGAAAATCCGGAACAGTAAGAGATATAAATGTTAGTAAAACGGGACACATAACAATTACTGTTGAACAAAAAAACGGCGTTCGATTTAAAACTTTGGGCAAGAATGTGGTTATCCAAGCAAACGCTTAAAAAGAACAGCTGCGAAACGCGATATAAATTTCAAATAAAATCCCCAATTGCAAAAAAAGTTGGGGATTTTTTATTTTTATCTAATGAAGAAACGTGTAAATCTCATCTTTCATGTGCAACAGTTTTGCTTTCAATCGGTGAAGATAATCATCGGAAGCGATTTCTGATCCTAAATTAATACGACGGACTTCGTGTTCTACTTCATGATAATCGTCGAATAATTTTCTGAAATAAGCATTTTCAATTTTAAGCATATGTATTTTATCCTTATGCTCAGGAAACTCGTGTAATAAATCGTGTTTTTCCATAATTATAGATTTAAATTATAAATTTCATTCTCTTTCCACTAAAGCAATTCTAACAGTGTACTCTTCATACCACGAAGCTCTTCCTTTGATTTGAGCATCAATATGATCGAGGTTTTGTTTCCAATTTTTGATGGATTGTAAATCTTTCCAATACGAAACGGTAATTCCGAATTGCTTCGCCAGTTCGCTTCGCTCGGGTGCATTTCTAGCCGATTCTATGCCAAGAAAACCCGATTGTTGCTTGGCTAATGCTTCCATTTTAGTAGCCATTTCGGCATAACCTTCATCAAAATCTAATTTTATGGAAGTGAAAATTACGGCATAATACGGTGGTTTCATCGCTTAATTCTATTATTTAATTTGACGTCTTTCCCGCGCAGGCGGGAATCTAATTGAAAT
>JAYVFV010000094.1:0-5166 GCA_043772885.1 Flavobacteriales bacterium | reverse complement strand
CTATATTATGCTTCAATAAATAATTCGCATAATCAAAAGAACGCTTGGCTTTGGTACTTCTGAAAAAAGAATAAATTATCGATTTAAGGAATCCCGGTTTTTGAAAAAACTTGATACTTACCTTCTCATCTCCAATAAAATTGGTTTTAATTGTATTGCGAGAACCTTTCACAACCAAATCTCCTTCTCCAAAAAAAGTAATAATCAATTTAAGAATGGAAGCTTCCTGATTTTTGTAGTTGGGATGGATGGTATTTCTCACAATAGTAAATTATAGTTGGGTAAAAGTATAAAAAAATGTACTTTGCACCAATAATTAGTTTTATGAAGAAGGTTTTAATTATACAAAACAAACGAATCGGCGATGTACTGATCAGTTCGGTTATTGCTAATAATTACAAGAAAAAATATCCCGATAGTGAAATTCACTTAATGGCGTATGGCTTCACTCATGGCGTGATTTTGAATAATCCAAATATTGATAAAATTATTGCTATTGATGAAAAAGAGCTGAAAAAAATTCAAAACCTAATCAAAACTATCCACGAAGTTAAGAAAGAAAAATACGATATTATCTTCGATCCGTATTCAAAACTACAAAGCAGATTGATTTGTAAATTTGGAGGTGCAAAGCAAACTGTTGGTCATAAAAGCAGAAAAAAAATTGGAAATTTGGGATATTATACGCATCCGGTAAGCATCTTAAAAAAGAAAACACATGTTGCTGGTAAAGCGATTGAAGACCGAATTCACTTAATGCAACAAATCGATACTTTTGAAAACATCAATTATGAACCTAAAATTTTTCTAACTGCAGCAGAAAAGCAATTTCGTGTTCCAGAAAAATACCAATCGAAGAAAATCATCATGCTTGGAATTCTAGGAAGTACTCCTCAAAAGTCGATGCCTTATGAATACATTGCCCAAATAGTAGATTCGATTGCTACTAATTTTGATTGCTTTTTGCTTTTTAATTTTGCACCAAATCAAAAGGAAGAAGCCGACAAAATTTACAACTTATGTCAAAATAAATCCAATATCATTTTAGATGTTTTTGCATCAACTATTCGTGATTTTGCAGTACTAATGAATCAATGCACTGTTTTAGTTTCCAATGAAGGTGGCACGGTACACATCGCAAAAGCATTAGGCAAACCGACTTTCACCTTATTTTCACCTTATATCAACAAAGACGATTGGAGTAGTTTTGAAGATGGAATTCTACATAAATCGGTGCATTTATTGGATTTCATTCCAAATGCCATTTCGAATTTATCCTATGAACAAAGCAAGGAAATTGAAAAAAATCCAAGAGCATTGTATCTGCAAATGACTCCCGAAATGATTATTCCAGAATTGCACACTTTCTTAAAAAGGTATTTGTAATTTAGACTTCTTAGACCTTTTAGACTTCTTGGATCTTTTAGACTTTCAGAAAGAAGATTTAGAGTCTAAGTAGTCTAATAATCTAACCTTCTAAGTTGTCTATTTCTTAATTCCAAATTCAGTCCATGTTCGTTTACTAGCTTTGGTATCTTTTCGTATTTGAAGATTTTTTTCAATCATCTCAGGTTTTACATAGCTACGAGCGTGGTCTAAATGAATACAAACTGTAGAATAACGTATTTGTTTAGAATTGATTCCAAAGTTCATCATACGCTCACCAAATTCTCGATCTTCACCTCCATATTGCATCCGTTCATCAAATCCGTTTACAGCTAGTAAATCTTTTTTCCAACCCGATGCATTGTGTCCATTCCAACTTGCAGTTGTTGGTGTTGTAAAATTTAAAAACCAACTTTTTAACCCGTTGGCAATTAATTTATTGTTTTTAAAAGAAACTTTTATTCCATACTTTTTTAACCATTTAATATCAAAACATTTCCCAGAATAAATATCATCTTTCGTAATTTGAAGCGACAAATTCATCGGCAATTTGTAATAACCACCCGATAAAAAATAGCCTTCTTCGCGGTGCTTAATGTGCTGTTCGATAAAGTCTTCTCTCGGAACGCAATCACCATCTGACATTAAGATGTAATCGGTCGTTGTTTCTAAAATGGCTTTATTGAGAATGATGGTTTTTTGAAAACCTTTATCGGGATGCCAAACATGTTTAATAGGAAAAAAAACTTCCTTTTGGACTTCCTCAAGGCATTTTTTGGTGCGCTCATCCGAACCATCGTCAGCAATGATAACCTCAAAATTACGATAAGTTTGTGTATTGTATCCGTAAAGCACTTTTGTCAGCCATTCGGGCGAATTGTAAGTGCTTATTATTACTGAAATATCTTTATTCATATCGTTGCAAAGATAAAATATTTTTTCTAAGTTTGAACTCTACATTTAGTCCTATGCAAACGCTTACCGTTATTATTCCGACTTTCAACGAAGAAAACTATATTCAAGATTGTTTGCGTTCTGTTGATTTTGCTAATCAAATAATTGTTGTCGACTCCTATAGTACCGATGCTACTTTATCAATTGTAAAAAGTGGCAATTGTGAAGTATTGCAACGCAAATTCGATAATTTTTCTCATCAAAAAAATGAAGCTATCCAATTAGCTAAAAGTGATTGGATTTTATTCGTTGATGCAGATGAACGTGTAACAGAAAAATTAAAATTGGAGATTATTGCTATTATCAATAATTCGAAACACAATGCTTACAAAATAAAGTTTCCTCATTTTTACATGAATCGATTTTTGTATCATACTGAAAATAAAGTAGTGCGATTGGTCAAAAACAATTCGATTCATTTTGAAGGAGAAGTTCATGAAAAATTAATCCACAATGGAAGTGTCGGTTTGCTTAATAATTTTATGATTCATTACACCTACAAAGGATTGTTTCATTACATAAAAAAGAAAGATTCTTACGCTTGGTTTCAGGCGAAAATGGCAAAAGATAGAAACAAAAAAACCAGCTATTTGCTTTTGATTTTCAAACCTTTTTATCGTTTTTTTTACACTTATATTATAAGGAAAGGTTTTATGGATGGAATTCCAGGTTTGGCAGTAGCTACTATTGATGCATATGGCGTTTTTTCTCGCTATGTAAAAATGCTGTTGATAGAAAAAGGTCTAAAATAATCGCAATTTTCCCCAACGTAATTTCCATTTAAAATAAAATAAACCGTCATGTCCTTTGATGTCTATTCGTTGGATTTCGTAGTTGTTTTTAAACGGAAAGACATTCAACTTATTCCCAATTCTAAATGCCATTTTGATGTTATTTTGCTGCAGTAATTCAAAGAATTGTGCTGATTGAATTCCTTTTTTTGGATAATTCCCATAAGGATAAGCTAATGATGGATATACTTTCAAATCATTTTTAGCAATTAATTCATAACTTTTATCAAAATCTTCTTGGATTTCTTCGTCAGTCATCAATACATATTTTTTATGAAAATAGGAATGATGTCCCAATTCAATTACATCCGAATCTAACGACTTTAATTGGGCGATCGTCATGATTTTTTCGTCATTAGCATCGACACCACTGTTCCATAAATCGGTTTTTCCAATATAGTAAAACGGAATAAAAAAAGTAGCTTTAACATTGTATTTCTTCAGTAATGGCAAGGCATGTAAGAGTTGATTTTCGGTGACATCATCAAAAGTAAGTACGATGCTTTTGGAAGGAATTGCCGCTACATTTTCCAATTCTGAAACAAAAAGTGAAGTAAATTTTTGACTGACGATGTACTGTAATTGATGCTCCAGTCTTTGAGTAGAAATAGTTAAATTAAAACTTTTTGCTTCCTCATTTGAAACATTATGGTACATTAAAATTGGTAATCGCGCCATTTATAGATTTTGTAATAGAATATAATCGTAAAATTATTACTTTTGCTATTATATCCACCAAAAAAAGCACATAAAATAATTTGATACCAAAAATAACTGCTTTAGCAATTACATACAACGAAGAAGAAAACGTACAACGCTATGTAAAAAGTTTGTCTTTTGCAGATGAGATTATTTTTGTCGATTCACAAAGTAACGACAATACCATAGCAATTTCAGAGAAAATGGGAGTTACGGTAATTCAAAGAAAATTTGACGATTTCTCCAACCAAAGAAATTTCGCCATTCAACAAGCCAAAAATGATTGGATTGTTTTTTTTGATTTGGATGAAATTATGACCGATGATTTAGAAAAAGAAATTAAAAAGAAAATAACTTCCTCTTCTGATAAAGTGGCTTATTTTGTAAAACGGAATTTCTTTTTTCTAGGAAAGCAAATGAAATATGGTGGTTGGCAAAACGACAGAGCGATTCGGCTTTTTAATAAAAACTACTGCAAATACAACGGAAATTTAGTACACGAAGTAATAAAAACCAATGGTAAAACTGGACGTTTAAAAAATAGTGTTAATCATTACAGCTATAAAAATTTTGACAATTACAATGACAAACTCAATTTGTACAGTAAGCTTCAAGCTGAAAATTTATACCTTAAAAATATAAAACCCAATCTGTATCATTTTTTTATACGTCCTTCCTATCGTTTTTTGTGGCAATATATTTTTAGATTGGGAATTTTAGATGGAAAAGAAGGATTTATTTTGGCGTATGTTCATTCCTTTTCCGTTTTCAAAAGATATTTACAACTTTGGATGATGTATAGAAAAATTGAATAATAAACTATTTGAATGTTCGATATAGCTGCAATTATTATTAACTACAATTCGAGTAAACTCACTCAAGAGTGCATCAATAGCATTATTGATAAAACCGCTAATACAATTAGTTTTCAAATTATAGTTGTTGATAATTGTTCAGAATTCGCCGATTATTTATTGTTAAAACAATTTTGTGATTCGCATACTTTTAAAAAGTTACAACTCGTTAAAAGTAAAATAAATACCGGTTTCGGTGGTGGAAACATGACTGGTTTTCATTTTGCCAATGCTAATTATGTTGCATTTGTAAACAATGATACTTTATTTTTAAATGATTGTTTCAACATTCTTAAATCGGCAATTGAAAAAGACAATTCTATTGCAGTTGTTGGCGGACAATCGTATTCGGAAACCGGAAAAAAAATGGTTGCTTTTGATCATTTTGCTTCTATTACAAAAGAACTATTCGGAAGGGATTTCCTCGAAAAAATAAATCCGAAAAAATATCCAAAAAGAAAATCAGAATATACTAATCCTGT
>JAYVFV010000093.1:0-16355 GCA_043772885.1 Flavobacteriales bacterium | reverse complement strand
ATTGACTTTCCGTTTGGAAAATCATTCCGTCCGCTTCATTCAATTTCTCAACTCTTTCTTTTGCAATTTTATCCGCATCAGCGTTAGCTTCAGCATCTTTTTTCATTCTTTCGATTTCTTCAGCAGTTAATCCAGAAGACGCTTCGATACGAATATCATGTGATTTTCCAGTTCCCTTATCTGTTGCAGAAACTTTGATGATACCATTGGCATCAATATCAAAAGTTACTTCGATCTGAGGAACTCCTCTTGGCGCTGGTGGAATTCCATCCAAATGGAAACGACCAATCGTTTTATTATCAGTAGCCATCGTTCTTTCTCCTTGTAAAACGTGGATTTCAACCGTTGGTTGTGAATCGGCAGCCGTAGAGAAAACTTGTGATTTCTTAGTTGGAATAGTAGTATTCGACTCGATTAATTTTGTCAATACACCACCCATAGTTTCGATCCCTAAAGATAAAGGTGTAACGTCAAGTAACAATACATCTTTTACATCTCCGGATAAAACACCACCTTGAATCGCAGCTCCAATCGCTACTACTTCATCAGGATTTACACCTTTTGATGCTTTTTTACCAAAGAATTTTTCTACTTGATCTTGAATTACAGGAATACGTGTAGAACCTCCAACTAAAATTACTTCGTCAATATCAGAAGTTGATAAACCTGCATCTTTCAACGCTTTAGCAACAGGTTGCATGGAACGTTTTACTAAATCAGCAGACAATTGCTCGAATTTAGCTCTTGATAATTTTTTAACCAAGTGTTTTGGTCCAGAAGCCGTAGCGGTTACATAAGGCAAGTTGATTTCTGTTTCTGCAGATGACGACAACTCTATTTTTGCTTTTTCAGCAGCTTCTTTAATACGTTGCAATGACATTGGATCCAAACGTAAATCTATTCCTTCTTCTGCTTTGAATTCGTCAGCCAACCAATCGATAATCGTTTGGTCAAAATCGTCTCCACCTAAGTGGGTATCTCCGTTTGTAGAAAGTACTTCAAAAACTCCGTCTCCTAATTCAAGGATGGAAATATCAAAAGTTCCTCCACCTAAATCGTAAACGGCTATTTTTTGATCTACTCCTTTTTTATCCAAACCATAAGCTAAAGCCGCAGCAGTTGGCTCGTTGATAATACGCATTACTTTCAAACCAGCAATTTCACCAGCTTCTTTCGTAGCCTGACGTTGCGCATCGTTAAAATAAGCAGGAACCGTGATAACGGCTTCTGTAACGGTTTGACCTAGATAGTCTTCAGCTGTTTTTTTCATTTTTTGAAGTGTCATTGCCGACAATTCTTGTGCTGTGTACAAACGACCGTCAATATCAACACGTGGAGTATTGTTATCACCTTTCACTACTTTATAAGGAACTCTTTTAGCTTCACCTGTAGTTTCGGTAAAAGTGTGTCCCATAAATCGTTTAATCGATCCAACTGTTTTTGTTGGATTCGTCACCGCTTGTCTTTTAGCTGGATCACCCACTTTAATTTCGCCACCTTCTACAAAAGCAATGATAGATGGCGTTGTTCTTTTCCCTTCTGAATTCGGAATTACAACTGCTTCTTGTCCTTCCATTACAGAAACGCAAGAGTTTGTAGTACCTAAATCAATTCCAATTATTTTTCCCATTTTGTTTTAATTTATATTGTATTTGTGTGTTTAATTTTTAAAACTCGGATTCTGCTAGACAATGATTGTGCCAAGTAGAAAATGAGAATAAATTGTCAGTTTTATGAAAAATGGTATGACAAGATGACATTTATTAGGATTGTATTGGAAGTAAATCATTGCCAATATTCCTGAAGAATCATAATTACAACCCTAAATTTTATAACAATACAACCGAATTATACAACTTAATTAATTTGATATTCCCCACCTTTGTAAGAGTAACTATACTAATTCAACTTGCAAAACAACTACGCCATTCGTCTTAAAAAAGCTTTAAGGAAGACCTTAAAAATTGTAATGTGGACACTCGTTTCAATAGTTACATTGTTTCTCTTATTGGTCATTGCACTTCAAATTCCAGTTTTTCAAAACTTTGCCAAAAATAGGGTTGTAGCTTACGTTGAAGGAAAAATTCATACCAAAGTTGTAATAAACAAGGTTGAAATCGGACTTCCAAAAAAGGTAATAATCGAAGGGTTTTATTTTGAAGATAAAAAAAAAGATACTTTACTTGCCGGAGAAAAATTAACAGTTGACATTAGCCTGTTTGAGTTATTCAATAATAAGGTGGAGATAAATTCTATTGACCTGCAAAATACCACAGCCATTCTTTCACGCGATTTAAATAGAGCGTATAATTTTGATTATATCATTAAGGCATTTTCTTCCAACAAGAAAGACAAAAAAGAGGAAGATCCAATGGAGTTTTCTGTAGATAAAATCAATCTCGACAAAGTGGCCTTCCGATTTAAAGATGCTGTTTCCAACAACGACATTGCATTAAAAGTCAATCATTTTAACACACGCATAAAGAAATTTGATATCAACGAAATGGAATTTGACGTTCCGACTGCAAAAATAAATGGATTGCATCTCAAACTGAAACAAGGGCTTGTTGAAACAGTGGAAGAAATTAAGGATGTAGTAGCCGAAAAAGCCCGTGGGGATTTCATAAAATTAAAAATCGGTGATGTCGATTTGTCGAAGATAGACATCGATTTTCAGGATGAAAAATCCAGATTGGGCACGACAATCAATCTTGGAAAATTACTGGTAACCTTCAATACCATCGATTTAAAAAACACCTTACTAGATATTGAAAATCTGGAAGTATACGATACCAAATCAAGTCTTGCTATTGGAAAGTTGGATCGCGAAATGATAAAAAATGATATTACGAGCATTTCGTCAGCAATTCCTTGGAAAGTAAAAATCTCCACCATCAAGTTTAAAGAAGTCGCTTTTAAATATGATAATAACAATTATGCTTCAATTCAAAAGGGAATTGATTACAACCATGTAGCACTTCAAAATATAAATTTAAATGCCGAAGCACTGAGTTACACTTCTAAAAATAGTTCCGGAATTGTCAACTCATTGACTGTAAAAGACAAAAGCGGATTGAATATTCAAGCATTGAAAACCAATTTCAATTATAATGACCAAGGTGTTTCACTAAAAAATCTCTATGCGAAAACGCCACAAACTTCTTTGAAAGACGAAGTCATTGTGGGTTATCCATCGGTTACAACGATTCAAGAAAACGTTGGAGAATTGCGCATATTCGCCAATTTAAAAAACAGTCAATTGGGATTTAAAGACATTTTGCTTTTTGCTCCGAATTTAAAAGATATCAATCCTTTCGCTAAAAATCCGAATGCCATTGTGTTTGTAAATGGTGTGATTACTGGAAAACTAAAAGACTTTTCTTTTCCAAAAATTGAAATTAGCGGGATTGGAGCTACCAAAATTGCAGCTAGTGGAAGAATTATTGGTTTGCCTGATGTGAAAAAAGCGTATTTCGATTTGAACATCAAAAACGCACAATCGAGTGCAAAAGATGTCAATCAATTTGTAGATAAAGGAACGGTTCCAAATACCATTCAGCTGCCTTCACAATTTGCTATAAAAGGGATCTTTAAAGGAACTATGAATAATTTTAATACCAATTTGAATGTTACTAGTTCATTTGGAAATGCAAAAATAAAAGCACGATTTGACAACCGAAGAAAAAACAAAGAACAATACGATGCACAGACAGATCTCGACAATTTTGATTTAGGAAAATTTATCAAGAACGATTCTATAGGAAAGATCTCCTTAAGAGCCGACATTAAAGGTGTTGGACTCAATCCAAAATCAGCTACTGCGACTGTTGACGGAACGGTTTTAAAGTTTGGTTTCAATAATTACACTTATACCAATCTGAAGTTGAATGGTAAAATAAACAATGGTTTATTTTACGTGAAAGCCGATACGAAAGATCCCAATCTGACTTTTAACCTTATTGCTAACGGTAGTTTTCGGGACAAATATCCAGCAGGAAAATTAAAACTAAACATCGATATTGCCGATTTAAACAAACTAAATCTACACGCCGGGCCAATGAAAATGCGTGGTGAAATCAATGCCGATATCCAATCGGCAGACCTCGATTACCTTAACGGAACAATAACAACAAGTCATTTTATCGTTGCCAATGAAAAAGACCAATTTCCGATAGATTCCATGTCTGTAGTTGCAACATCAACGGCCGAGAAAAATTCGCTGTTAGTGAAATCGCAATTTATGGATGCTACTATAGACGGAAAATACAAGTTGACAAAAGTAGCCAACGCGGTGCAAAATTCGATTGCCAACTATTACGACATTAATTCCAGATCAAAAAAAATGAATATTGAAGGGAATCGATTTGCTTATAAGGTCAATGTAAAAGACAACCGCATCCTATTGAAATTTGTTCCGAAATTAAAAAACATTGATCCTATAACTATTTCAGGAAGATACAATTCAGTGAATGATACGATTATTGTAAACGGAAGCATTCCAAAATTAATTTATGGTGATAATACAATTACCGGATTAGTGGTAAAAGTAGACACTCAGGAAAATGCATTGGTTTATAATGTGGTGGCCGGCAACCTTAAACAAGGAAGTTTTGAATTGGCTTCTAGCAGTCTTTCCGGAAAAGTCACAAACAATACCATCGATTACTCCTTGCAACTAAAGGATTTAAAAAATAAAGAACGCTATTTAATGGCAGGAACATTAAAAGCGGTAAACGGAAATAATGAATTCCATCTTAACCCATCCAATTTAATGTTGAATTACGAAGCATGGAAAGCCTCTGATGAAAATTTCATCCGATTTGGAAGAAATGACATTTATGTGAATGATTTTCAATTATCCAATGGAGGTAAATATATCCGGATTCATTCATTGGGATTACAGCCAAATTCACCTATAAATGTAGACTTTATTGATTTTGAAATAGAGACAATTACCAATATTGCCCAAAAAAGCGATTGGCAAATGAGTGGTAAAATCAATGGAAATGCCGTTTTCAAAAATATAGAAAAGTCTCCTGTTTTTACTTCCGATTTAGTGATAAGTAGTTTTACTTTCCAAAAAGAATTGGTGGGAAACATTAAAGTAAAAGTCAATAACGAAATTGCAAACCGATATAATGCCCAGATTGAATTAACTGGTGAAGGGAACCAACTTAACCTCGATGGAAATTATAACGCTGTCGACAGCAGTTTGGATATGAATTTAGAAATTTCTAAACTTCAGGTGAAAAGCGTTCAAGGCTTCACTTATGGAAATATAAAGGACGGTTTGGGTTACTGGAGTGGCAATTTAAAAGTCAACGGAAAAGTAACACAACCAATTATTGTTGGCGAATTGAAATTTAATGAAGTAGGATTTACTGCTACCAAATTGAATTCGAAATTCAAATCTATGAACGATAAAATTGTATTTTCTCCCAATACCATCTCGTTCAATAGCTTCGTTATTAAGGATGAAAAGGACAATGATTTAACCATAAACGGAAAAATTAATAGTGCCAATTACAGCAATTTAGGATTTGATTTACAACTCGATGCTGACAATTTTAAAGCGGTAAATTCAAAAGAGAAAGACAATGCAACCTATTACGGTGAATTGTATTTAGACAATCATCTTAAAATTAAAGGCGATTGGAATGCTCCAATTATAGATGGAAACATAAAAATAAATAAAGACACAAAATTTACTGTGGTATTACCGCAAGATGATCCGTCTATCGCCGATAGAGAAGGAATTGTAGAATTCATCGATCAAGATCAGCCTAAATTATTTGCAACAGTTTCGGTGGATGAAAATTTAAGTCAAATGCAGATTAAAGGCATCAATGCTTCTGTAAATATTGAAATTGACAAAGAAGCCGAACTCTCCTTAATTGTAGATAAAGCCAATGGCGATTTCCTGAAATTAAAAGGCGAAGGACAACTTACGGGTGGAATTGATCCTTCCGGAAAAACAAGCTTAACCGGACGCTATGAGTTAACCGAAGGGAGTTATGAAATGAGTTTTAATTTGATTAAAAGAAAATTTGACATCAAAAAAGGAAGTTATATTCTGTGGACTGGAGAACCAACAACAGCTGACATTAATATTATTGCCGTTTATAAAGTTGAAACGGCTCCGATAAATTTATTAAATAATCAATTGGGAGAGATGACTCAAGAAGAAAGAAATACCTACAAACAAAAAATTCCGTTTGAAACGGAACTAAAAATGAAAGGCGATTTGATGAAGCCCGATATTACTTTCGACATTATTTTGCCCGAAGGAAATAATACGGTTTCAACAGAAATTATCAACGCGACACAAGCAAAATTAACACAGTTGCGTCAAGAACCTGATGAATTAAACAAGCAAGTTTTTGCTTTACTTTTATTGAATCGGTTTATTGGTGAAAATCCGTTATCGAGTGAGAGCGGCGGAATAAATGCTAATTCTTTGGCGAGACAAAGTGCCAGTAAAATATTATCGCAACAGCTAAATAATCTGGCCAGCGATTTAATTAAAGGCTTTGAATTGGATTTTCAATTGGATTCGTATGAAGATTATACAACGGGTCAAAAAGACAATAAAACCGATTTGAATGTCGCACTTTCCAAAAAATTATTAAATGATAGATTGAAAGTCACCGTTGGAAGTAGCTTCGGAATTGAAGGTGATAAGCAAGAAAATCAACAGACTAATAATATTGCTGGAGATATTTCGGCAGAATACCTAGTCTCAAAAGACGGACGATACAAACTTCGTGCTTACCGAAAAAATAAATATCAGGTAGCATTACAAGGTCAGGTAATTGAAACTGGAATTGGATTCATCATCACGCTTGATTACAATGAATTCAAAGAATTATTTCACAGAAATAAAAAGGAAGAACCTAAAACTAAAAAGAAAACTAATGAGTAAGAAGATCATATATTTAGTATTTCTTGTGTTATTTGCGACTTCATGTAGCAATACAAGGTATTTGCCAGAAGGCGAACTGCTTTACGTTAAAGGAAAAGTAAAAGTAGAAGACAGCGTTATTCCTAAAAAACAACATCGACTTTTAAAATCGAGTTTGTCCGAAATAATCCGTCCAAAACCAAATAAGAAATTTTTGGGATTGCGACCAAGGTTGTACATCTACAATTTGGTTGGAACGGTAAAAAAAGAAAAAGGATTTCGGTATTGGCTGAAAAACAAAGTCGGCGAAGCTCCTGTTTTATTTAGTAAAGTAGATTTAGAATACAATGAAAGTTTGATTCAAAATTATGTAGAAAACAATGGGTATTTTAATGCAAAAACATCTTCCGATAGCAGCCGAATTGGAAAAAAAGCAACAGCCGAATATTATGTAAATCCGAAAAAACAATACAAAATTAAGGAAGTGAAATTTCCGGAAGACAGTACCGCTTTGGGAATTGCTGTTGGAATAACCCAACGAAATACATTATTGAAAGTGGGTGATCCATATAGTTTGGATGTCATTAAAGAAGAAAGAAATCGCATTGACACCCGATTGAAAGAAAAAGGGTTTTTCTATTTCAATGCCGATTATATCAAAGTACAGGTCGACAGTACGGTTGCTAAACACGAAGTAGATCTAATTGTAAAAGTGAAAAACGAAACGCCACAGTTAGCAAAAAAAGCGTTCCGAATCAATAAAATAATCATTTATCCAAATTATTCTATTAATGTTGATACGCTAACAACCTCCGAAAAGTATAAAGATTTTACAATCATTGGAAATGAAAAACTATTCAAACCCAAAGTTTTTGACAGAACATTGCTATTTGCTAAAGGCGATTTGTACAACAGAACCAGCCATAGTTTATCCTTAAACAGATTAGTGAATTTAGGAACTTTTAAGTTTGTGAAAAATCAATTTAAAGTGGCAGATACAATTGGCGATTATCTGGATGCCTATTATTATCTGACTCCTTTTCCAAAAAAATCGTTTCGAATAGAAACTTTAATCAAAACAAATTCTGCCAATTACACCGGAACAGAGTTGAGTGTCAATTGGAGCAACCGTAATACGTTTCACGCTGCTGAACTACTAAACATCAGTGTTTTTGGAGGTTTGGAAGTGCAATTAGGTGGGAAAAATGATGGCTTCAACGTATACCGGTATGGTGCAGAAACCAATTTAATTTGGCCGAGAATTATTGCTCCTTTCAAATTTAAATCGGCTAGCGGATTTGTACCAAGAACCAAAGCTACTTTGGGATATGAAAATCAAATCCGATCCAAATTGTATACGCTACAAACTTTTAAAGCAGCTTTTGGTTATTCTTGGAAAGAAAATGAACGCAAAGAACACCAACTCAATGTGACCGAAATTAGTTTTTCGAGTCCACAAAATGTCACCGATTTGTATAATCAACAAGTGAATGAAAATGCAGCGCTAAAAAATATAATTATAAAGCAACTCACTTTTGGACCGACCTATTCCTATACATACACCAACACCATGCAGAAGAAAAGAAAAAACACTATATTTTATAGAGGTAATTTAGACCTTTCTGCTCCGATTACAGGTTTGGTGACTGGTGCAAACATTAAAAAAGGGGACACTATTAAGGTATTTAACATTCCGTTTAGTCAATATGTGAAAGTGCAGAATGAGTTCAAACACAATTACAAATTAACTGACAAATCGCAACTATCAAGCAGAATAATTGTGGGTGCTGCTTTTGCTTATGGAAATTCAGATGTGATTCCGTTTAGCAAGCAATTTTTTATAGGAGGAACTAATAGTTTACGTGCTTTCCGTTCACGGTCACTCGGTCCTGGAAGTTACGATGCTTCTAACGAAACGAGTGCGTTTTTACCTGACCAATCTGGTGATGTAAAACTCGAATTCAGCACCGAATACAGAGCAAATATTTACCGATTTATAAATGGTGCTTTGTTTTTAGATGCTGGAAATATCTGGCTTCTTAATGAAAATCCAGATAAACCTGGTTCGCAATTTACCAAAGATTTTATGAAAGAAATTGCTGTTGGTGTTGGTGCTGGATTGCGGTTTGACTTTAACTTTTTAGTGCTTCGTACCGATTTGGCATTTCCCATTAGGAAACCTCATTTACCAGATGGTCAACGATGGGTTATCGACCAAATTAACTTAGGAAATGGGGGTTGGAGAAAAGACAATCTTATCTTTAATTTGGCTATTGGTTATCCGTTTTAGAAGTTGCTCTTTTATACAAAAAACGTTCGTTAAAAATAACGATTGACACTACTATTAAAGCATACGAAATGAGCTGACTTTGATTGATTTCTTCATCAAAATAAAACACTGCCAATAAAAAATTGACCAACGGATTAGTGTACATCAATATGCCAACTGCCGATGAGTTCATTCCTTTTAAAGCAAATAAATTTAGAAATAACGGAATAATGGTAAACAAAATCACAATTACCAACAGTAAAATATAAAACAGTGATTCGGTTGGCGTTTCTCCAGAATAAAAAGGAAAAAAAGGTAACATTACCAACGAAGCTATCACCATTTGAACAGTCAAAACCAAAAATTTATCAAAACCTTTATTCTTGCGTTGGCTAATTAAATACAATGCAAACGAAATGGCTATTGTTAAACTATAAGTGAGTTCAACTAAATTCCCATACGATAGAATACCACAACTAACAATACACAGCGCCACCGAAAACCATTGCCAATGGCTTAGTTTTTCTTTCAATATAAAATACGCTAATATAGTTGTCACTATTGGGCAAATTAAATAAGCAAACGAAGCCGATTTTAAACTCACGTGGTTCATCGCATAAATGAACAAAAGCCAATTTACAATGAGTAAAAATCCGCCTAAAATCGTCAGAAATAAAATTTTTAGTTTTTGCTTGTTTTCCATTGCACGAAAAAACGCAACATCATTTTGAACTATCTCTTTTCGAAATAAAAAATTAATTCCGAGTAAGATTACTGTTGAAAAAAAAACTCTGTAAAAAAGAATATCCAATGATGGATAATTGTGTAAGGGCTTCAGTGCCAAACTGAAAAATCCCCAAATAACAAACGAAGTCAGTGCCGAAGCGTAATATTTATTGATTTGCATACTGTAAATTCTACGCAAAAGTAGCATATTGCTACTTAAATTATTCATTAAATAATGCTAAAATTTGAGAGAATGAATTATTACTACCCAACTTTTAAACTATATTTGTTGCACTAAAACGATATAGTTTATGGAAGAATGCATCTCGGTTTTTGATATGCTCAAAATTGGCGTAGGTCCATCGAGTTCTCACACACTTGGTCCTTGGCGTGCGGCGGAACGTTTTTTAACTGAATTACGAGAGAAAAAAAATTTAGATAACGTAACCCGAATCAAAGTTGATTTATACGGCTCGCTTTCTTTAACTGGAAAAGGTCATGCTACCGATTTGGCTATTATGCTCGGTTTAAGCGGTCAAGATCCCGAATACATTCCCGTTCAAAATATTGCGGGAATCATAAAAATAATCGAAGATACGAATAAAATTAATTTAGGAAACGAAAGAGCCATTCCGTTTTACTTTTTACAAGACATTGTTTTTAATAAAAATTTTCTTCCTTTCCATGCTAACGGATTGACTTTTACTGCTTTTTTAAACGATGAAACCACATTCAGTTCTACTTATTATTCTATTGGCGGCGGATTTGTAGTAGTGGAAGAGCGAACCAATGCCAAAAAGAAAACCGAAATAAAACGCACTTTCCCCTTCCCTATTCAAAATGCAGAAGAACTTTTAAATTATACGATTGCTGAAAATAAATCGATTTCAGAAATTGTATTTGAAAATGAAAAATCAATGCGTTCGGAAGCCGAAATTGACAAAGAGCTAATTCGTATTTGGAACACTATGCTCGAATGCATGTACATTGGTTGTCATTCGGAAGGAATACTTCCTGGCGGATTAAATGTTCGACGTAGAGCTTTCGACATGCATCAAAATTTAATTGGTTTGGCAAATTATTCCAATCCGCAAGAATGGTTGGAGCAAATCCGAAAAACAGAAGTTAAATTCCGACAAATTCTAAAATGGGTTTCTTGTTTTGCCTTAGCAGTAAATGAAGTCAATGCGGCTTTAGGTCGTGTAGTGACTGCTCCTACAAACGGAAGTGCTGGCGTTATTCCCGCCGTATTAATGTACTATTTAGTTATTGAAAACCACGAAGCTGGCGATAAAGAAATCAAACAATTTTTAATGGTGGCTGGCGAAATTGGAAGTATTTTCAAAAAAGGCTCTACCATTTCAGCAGCAATGGGTGGTTGTCAAGCAGAAATTGGCGTTTCTTCATCTATGGCAGCAGCAGCTTTGGTTGAAGTTATGGGAGGAACTCCAGATCAAGTGTTAATGGCAGCCGAAATCGCAATGGAACATCATCTCGGATTAACTTGTGATCCAATTGGTGGATTGGTTCAAATTCCATGCATTGAACGAAATACAATGGGAGCAATTAAAGCCATTAATGCCGCCGAATTAGCAATGGAAACCGATGCGAAAAATGCCAAAGTACCATTAGACAAAGTTATTGATACAATGTGGCAAACGGCAAAAGACATGAATTCGAAATACAAAGAAACTTCAGAAGGCGGATTGGCGATTGCTGTAAATATGGCGGATTGTTAATTTAGATTTTTGGATTTCTTGGATAATTTAGAATTCGAAAGATAAACTACTAGTTAAAAAGAAATTGCTATTGACTAAGTCTTCACTCTTAAGAAACACTTTTTCTTTGCTGTCAAAATAACGTGCTTCGGTTCTGAATTTTACTTTAGAATTAAATAAATAATCAAAATTTAATGAGAACCCAAATGTTTCAAATTCATCATTAGTTGCAATAATTATATTTTCTTTATCTTGATAATATTCTGTTCTAAAAGCAGTTTGCCATTTTTGATTTATAGAATATTGAGCAATGAAAACTGGGCTTAACCAATAATTATATACTTCATTTTTTGAAGAAGTATCTTGCAAACCATAATCAAAACCAACAATAATTCGCCATTTGTTATTCAATGTTTTATCCCAATAAAAATTACTAAAATAACGCATTGAAAAATCTATTCCGTTAAATTCTTTTCCGATAAATGTGCTCCAATTTAAAGTTGAAATTGAAGAAGGTTTATAACTAATTTGAGTGCCAAATGATGGTGCTAAATCTTTTTGTGGTTTACTGATTCGTTGCCAACCATTGGTTATTAATGCTGTAAAATTCCATTTGTCTGACGGTTTGTAATTGTATTTAATTCCTGTCATAAAATAGGGTGAGTTTTCAGCAAGAATTGAACGAGTTAATGTCAGATTTGAGGCAGTTGTAGCCGATTCAAATCCGATATAACTAGGTAGAATTCCAACTTCAAAAGTATGTTTTTTCGTTTTATCCAAATACAAACCAATAAAAGCTTCATTTAAGTATTTAATTTTTTCATTGGTATAATTATCATCCACGTAAGTGCCTAATTGCAAGGCAATATTAGCATATACATTTTGATATTCAAGTTTGGCTCTAACCAATCCGATATTAACATTGAACTCGTTGTGCCGATTGTAATTGTACATAAAAGGCAGTTTACTTTCTGTTTGCGGTTGATTAAAATCAAATGCGTAAAACGTTTCTAAAAATCCGGAAAAAGTGACTTTTAAATCGGATTTCTCTTGCGCAAATGATAAACTAGTAGTTGATAACAAAAATAAAATAAGTTTGTTTTTCATATAAAATTTTATTTTCTTCGAGTATCAATAACGTAAATAATCTTCCACACGTTATTTTCTTTAAAAAGTGTAAACGCATTCACTCCTTTGTGACTTAATTTTCCATTCATGTAGAATTCGTAAGGTGTCCATGCGTGCGCCATGGCACCATCAAACTGAATGGAATAACTTAAGATCTTTTCTTGAAAGTCAATATTAGAAGGTATTGTTGCAATGGAATTATAGAAATCATTGACACTTTCATCCGACAATTTTGCTCCTTTAGCATTTTCTGCAATGGAATGTAGTATCATTTTATCAGCACAAACCGATTTGATTATAACCGTATCTCTGGCATGAAAACCTTCAAAGAAACTTTCAATCGTTTTTTGAACTTCAGCGTTTTGAGCTTTCATCGAAATGGAAAAAACCATAAAAAATAAAAAAAATATTTTTTTCATAATGACATCTATTTTAAGACTAACTTTAATATGTATAATTTTCAATCTATTTATTACAAAACTAATCGATTTTATTACTTTTACAATCTAATAATCTAAGAAGTACAATAATCTAACAATGCAACCATGTCTGTAGCCAAAAAAGATTACAAAAGAATCACGACGAAATCATTAATTGAAATGAAAGCCAATGGTGAAAAAATATCAATGCTCACGGCATACGATTTTACAATGGCAAAAATTGTTGATTCTGCCGGAATTGACGTGATTTTAGTTGGCGACTCTGCGAGTAATGTTATGGCTGGCCACGAAACTACTTTGCCAATTACTCTCGATCAAATGATTTATCACGCTAGTGGTGTCGTAAGAGCAATTGAACGTGCTTTAGTTGTGGTTGATTTGCCTTTCGGAAGTTACCAATCTGACCCTAAAGAAGCGTTGCGCTCAGCTATACGAATTATGAAAGAAAGTGGCGGGCATGCTGTAAAATTGGAAGGCGGAAGCGAAATTGCAGCCTCTATCAAAAGAATATTGAATGCTGGAATTCCAGTAATGGGACATTTAGGATTAACACCACAATCGATATACAAATTCGGAACTTACACCGTTCGTGCGAAAGAAGATGAAGAAGCCGAAAAATTAATGGAAGATGCTAAAATGCTAGAACGAATTGGTTGTTTTGCTTTGGTTCTGGAAAAAATTCCAGCTTCATTAGCCGAAAAAGTGGCCAAAAGCATTTCGATTCCCGTAATCGGAATTGGTGCAGGTGGAGGCGTTGACGGACAAGTATTAGTCATTCACGATATGTTAGGAATGAACAATGAATTCAGTCCACGTTTCTTACGTCGTTATTTAAATTTATATGAACTGATGACAAAAGCAATTGGGAATTATGTTGCTGATGTGAAATCGAGTGATTTTCCGAATAGTAATGAACAATATTAGTTTAGACTTCTTAGATTGTTAGACTTGCTTAGACTTCTTAGATTGTTAGACTTGCTTAGACTTCTTAGATTTAAACTTTTTTCATAAAAATTTACGCCATGCATCAATTTAAAGAACTCGTGATTTGGAAGAAAAGCAGATTGTTTTGTGCTGAAATTTATTCTATTACAGCTTCTTTTCCCAATAATGAAAAATTTGGAATAACAAATCAATTAAGAAGAGCATCAGTCTCAATTCCGTCGAATATTGTTGAAGGTTCATCGAGAAATTCAAATAAAGATTTTTCGCGATTTCTGGAAATTGCAATTGGTTCTGCATACGAAATTGAAACACAACTTTTAATTGCATCCGATTTAGGATTTGTAAAATCTGACAAATTAGAACTACTAATTATCCAATTGGAAGAGATTATCAAAATGATATCTAAATTTCGCTCAACTTTAAAAATCTAAGAAGTCTAAGCAAGTCTAAGAAGTCTAACAATCCAAATGAAAATTCTTTCCAACAAAGACAACCTCCAAATCCTCCACGAAGACAATCACATTATCGTGGTTAACAAACGCGTAGGTGATATTGTACAAGGCGATAAAACGGGAGATAAACCTCTTTCTGAAATTGTAAAAGAATACTTAAAATACAACTACAATAAACCTGGCGAAGTGTTTCTTGGCGTGGTACACCGACTGGATCGACCAACAACTGGCATTGTCGTTTTTGCCAAAACATCCAAAGCATTAACGCGATTGAATGAACTCTTCAGCAATCGCGAAACGCAAAAAACCTATTGGGCAGTGGTCAAAAACAAACCGCCGAAAGGCGAAGATACTCTCGTTCATTTTCTCAAAAGAAACGAAAAAAATAATACTTCAAAAGCGCATTTAAAAGAAGTTCCCGACAGCAAAAAAGCGAGTTTAGATTACAAAATAATTGCTACTCTTGATAATTACTTTGCTTTAGAAATCAACTTGCATACAGGACGTCACCATCAAATTCGTGCCCAACTTTCAGCTATCGGTTGTCCGATAAAAGGTGATTTAAAATACGGTTTCGACCGAAGTAATCCCGACGGTGGCATTCACCTTCATGCGCGGAAATTAGTTTTCATCCATCCCGTTTCAAAAGAAATAATACAACTTATTGCTCCTACTCCTACAGATACTTTGTGGAAATCCATATAAAATTCATAACTTTACTTTGAACTTAACTATGAGTTAATCTTATATTTCATTTTCAAAATTGTGTAACAATTTTCATTATTTAAAGTTAACCTTTATGTAAACAAAATTTAATATACTATGAAAAAGTTAATTTTAATTGTTATAGTGTTAATGGAAACAGCACTATACAGCCAACAACATTTTGCAGGATTGACAACTTCGGGTCGGTCTGGAATTATAACCGCTGGAACTAATCCAGCCGAATTAGTCAACATGTCCAACAAATTTGAAGTCAATATTTTTGGATTAAGCGTCAATGCCTCGAATAATAAAATTGGATTCAGTGATTTGACTTCTAATGCTGATATCGAAAATTTAATCTTCGTTGGCGATGAACCAGTGAATATGCGTTTTAATGCTGAAATTTATGGGCCAAGTGTTGCTGTTAAATATCAAAAATGGGCATTCGGACTTACAACCAAAGCCAACGGAATGCTCGACATTGTTGATGTCGATACCAAACTTGGTGATGCCATCAGCAATTCGGGTTTGAATAATTTAGTAGCTTCCACTTTCCTAAATAGTAGTGGAAATCAAAGAATAATTGGAACTAGCTGGGGAGAAGTAAATTTGCTTGCTGCAAGAACGCTGTTTGAAAATTCCATTCATAAAATCAATGGTGGAATTACGCTCAAGTTATTGTTTCCAGGCGCTTACGCTAATTTAGGTGCAGGCCAATTTACCGGAACCGTTTCTCAAAGTTTGGGACAGGGTTATTTAACAGATGCAAATGCCAATATAAACATTGCTTACTCGGGTAGTTTGGGCAATAGTTTTTCCAATTTTGATGATTATACTAAATCGGTTTTTGGAAATTTAAACGGATTTGCTACTGATTTTGGATTTAATTACCAATGGAAAGAGGAATCAGCCAATTCCAATAAAAATAAATACCGATTGAATGTTGGATTTTCGGTTAGAAACCTTGGTTCAATGACTTTTAAGGATGACAATAACAACTCCACAAACTATCAATTGGAAATTCAAGGATCAGAAAGTCTGAATCTAAATCAATTTGAAAACGTAGATAAT
>JAYVFV010000092.1:0-16363 GCA_043772885.1 Flavobacteriales bacterium | reverse complement strand
GTTACAGTAACCTGACTGTTTGTACCTGCACTAACTGTTGCTACATCTGTATTGGAACTACTCCAAGTAACTGTATTACCAGCTCCTGCGCTGATAGTATAATTTGAGGCTGTAGGAAAAGTACAAAATGCGGTGGAACCTGTTATTGATGCTGTGGAAGTAAATGGTGATAGAGTAACTGTTCTATTAACTGATTGCTGAACAACACCGTTAAATGTAGGTGTAATAGTCACAATACCCAAAGGACTAGAAATTGGCGTCAAATAAATAGAGTTTTGATTTGTTGGACCATCCAGTGACCAACCTGAACCATAACTCCACTGATAAGTATGATTTTGCCCAGGAGCATTATTATTTACACTAAATATTAACGGAGAACCGCATGTAGCGGTTGTTGGAATTTGATTAATAAAATAGGTTGGAGATTTAACGACTTGAATATTATTACTCGGCCATGCTGTTCCGGGAGAATTGTCTTGAACTAAAGTTGCGTATAAAAATCCTCCTGTAAAATCAAAGTCGGACCAATAAAAATCGTAAGCATAATTCAAGGTTGTTGACTGTGTAAATCCGTTCTCATAAATTTGAGGTATTATATAAGTTACAACAGTTTCTGAATTATTATATTTGGATCTTATAAAAAGCTTACAAGGTCCAATTGTTAAATTTTGAGGTTTGGTTAATGTAACAGAAAAAGTTACATTCTTTGAAGTAGAATTACCTAAATCTATAACTCCGTTTATTGGTTGATTATTTACTTTAACATTATTTATCTGTACAGTAACTTGACCATAGACGATAAATGAGAAAAGAAAACATGCTATATAAAATATTTTTTTCATTTTTGTTATTTTTAATTATTTTTGTTTTTCTAAATGTACTTGTACACCTATACCAAATTTAATCGTATTTGTATCGCTAACATTATTGAATTTTTCAATTAGGTATTCTAAAGAAACTTCAAAACCTACACTACTATTTAAGAAAACTACAAACCCTCCTTTTGTGGCTATGGTTGATTCTTTATTATTGTTTTTACTTGTAGTGAAATTATAAGAAGGTTCTAAAAAAACATTTGTGTTTCTTTCAGCATTCAGAAAATAGTATCTAACAAAAGGACCAATTTCAGTATTGCTGTATTTAGAATTTCCTTGATCAGATTTAAAGCTCGAATTTATTAACGAGAGTCTTAAACCACCACTTAATTTATTGATTATAAAATAACCTATTTCAGGATTCAAATTAACGTCATATGATTTTGTACTTGAAGTGTTAACATCCGCTTTTGTGTTTGAAGAAGAAAAACTAGCACTTCCCCCTACCATCCAATTGCCTTTTGTGATTTGGGCATTTGAAGTTAAAGCGAATAATAAAGTTGTAGCGAATAGTAATTTAATTGTTTTCATAATGGTATAGGTTTAATTGTTTGTAAAAAAGTTTTTTTTAATGGCGGACTGTGGTCTCTAATAAGGTTTTGGTTTATTTTTTTCATATTGCTGTATTGTTTTTTGTTAAACATTACAGGCAAAATTCTCAAAAACGAATATTTTCTTTGGCTCCGCAAAAAGCCATATAGCATAAACTTATGAGAACTGCCTGCAATTAAATCAGACTTCTAATTATAAGTTCCTGCTGCTACAAATTTAAATTTTGCGGATTTAAGAAAGCAAGGAAATAAATAGCGAACGCTATTTTAAATTATTTTGTAAATGTATTTTCAATATTTTTAATTCACAATACGTAAAAACACCTGTTTTTCAATTAATGTGAAAAAACTTATAAATCTAAACTAAACATACTATTTTTATAATCATGCATGATTAGGTTAAGTCTATATTAAAAAATCAACTTTGTTTATTAATACTCTAAACAGTAGTGATTAATTTAAGAGACTAAAACTAAATAAAAGAGTTTGGTGAAAATTTAAGAAGAATAAGAAAAGCGAAAGGATTCTCAAAAGAAGAATTAGCTAATGCTTCTGATGTTTCATTGCCTCAAATCACAAGAATTGAAAGAGGTATTGTTAATCCAACATTGTGTACAATAAAATCGTTAGCAAATGGATTAGAAATCAACACTTGTCAACTTTTTAATTTTGAAAACTAATTTTATAAACATGTTTTTTTGGATTTTATAGCACACCAAAAAGAATTAAAAAACAAAATCAATTTATGTCGATTTGATTTTGAATGAGGAAATAAGATAGGTTTTTAACCACATTAAGCACAAAGAAATACAAAGACACAAGGTTTAAAAAAAGCTTTGTGTTTTTTTATATCTTTTATTTACTTGGATAATCAATTCAAAAAACCGACAACCGTCAACCGACAACCAAAAAACTATATTCCACTTCTAATCGCCTCAACAGGATCTAATTTCGAAGCCGAAATCGCTGGTAGAATTCCCGCAATTAACCCAATTATTGCAGCTAAAGAAGTTCCCAAAATAATATTTCCAATACTTAATACAAACTCAAATTCTAGTGCTTTCGTTAAGACAATAGTAATTAACCAAACCAATAATAATCCAATAATACCACCAATCACACAAAGAATTATTGCTTCAAATAGAAATTGAAAAAGAATGAATTTATTTTTGGCTCCTAGCGATTTTTGAATTCCAATTAAATTGGTTCTCTCTTTTACAGAAACGAACATAATATTGGCAATTCCGAAACCACCAACAAGCAATGAAAAACCTGCAATTACCCAACCCATCAAATTCATATTCGTGATAATTCCGTCGAGTAAATCGGTAAAGCCAGAAAGTACATTAATAAAAAAGTTGTCAATTTCATTGGTTTTTATGCCACGATGTGTGCGTAGTTTTTGTGTGATTTCGGCTTTAAATTCATCCATATCAATTCCTTTTTTGGGTTTGACGATAATGATATGAAACATATTTACATTGGAATCGCCATTGCGTTTTCTCATATAATTCACCGGAATATATACGGAAGTATCATTGCTTTTTCCGAATAATCCTTCGCCTTGTTTTTTCAAAACACCAATGACTTTAAAACGTTCTCCATAAAGTCGGACTTCTTTCCCAATCGGATCGGCATCCTCAAAAAGATTGGTGGCAATTTCATCGCCAATAACAATTACTTGTGCGCCCGAATTGGATTCTGATTCGTTGTAAAATCGACCTTTTGAAAATTCCAATCCTTGTATGTCTATAAATTCATATGAAACTGGAGAGACATTAATACTACTAACCGTATTCGCTTCGTATTTTATAATCTCGGGAGCAACCGCAAGTTGGTATCCTACCTCTTGTGCTTCGGGAAGTGCGGTTTTTAAATATTCGTATTCTTCATATGTCACTTCGGGAAATTGTTGTCTTTTCCATTTCGGAATTTCTGACGGACCAAAAGTAGATTTCATTAGATAAATCGTGTTTTTATCCAAACTGCTTAAATCCTTTTTGATTTTTCTGTCCAAAGAATCGACTGCTGCAAGCACTGCAATAATCGAAAAAATCCCTATGGTTATTCCGAGTAATGAAAGTAAAGTCCGCAATTTATTATTCCGCAACGCACTCATCGCAAAACTAAAACTCTCTTTAAATAATCGTAAATAAACTATCATAGTGTAAATTCATTTCCAAAGTTAAACATTAGTAAATAACTTGGACGAATTGTTACAGAAATTAAACTCAAAAAAATCTTTATTTTTAAACATAGCTCTGTTTTCTATCTTGAGCTTAGCGACTTTTAAGTTCAGCATTTATATGCTTCTATGTGTTTAAATGTATCATTTGAACCAAATCCAAAAACAATTAAAAAGGTAAAAAAATCTTTGAAAATCTGAAATAAATCCAGATTAAAAAAACTACTTTTGTGTGCTTAAACAACAACACAATGAGCACTGCAAAAACGATACAATCGGCACTAATTTCGGTATTTGACAAAACCGGTTTAGAGCCAATTGTTAGACAACTTCACCAACAAAAAGCGACGATTTATTCTACAGGAGGAACGGAAGATTTTATTAAAAATCTAGGAATTCCTGTTGTAGCTGTTGAAGATGTTACTTCCTACCCTTCTATCCTTGGCGGAAGAGTAAAAACGTTACATCCAAAAGTGTTTGGCGGAATTTTAAATCGCCAAGATAATCCAACCGATGTAACGCAAATGAAGGAATTCGATATTCCGCAAATCGATTTGGTAATTGTAGATTTATATCCGTTTGAAAAAACTGTTGCTTCTGGAGCAAGTGAAGACGATGTAATTGAAAAAATTGACATTGGTGGCATTTCGCTTATTCGTGCTGCAGCTAAAAATTTTAAAGACACTGTGATTGTTCCTTCAGTAGATGAATACGAATTGTTTTTGGAAATGATTACTGATGGAAATGGAGCAACAACCTTAGAACAACGAAAATGTCTAGCAACAAAAGCGTTTCATGTATCTTCACATTACGATACGGCAATCTTTAATTATTTCAATACTAACGAGACGATTTTTAAAACAAGTATTGCCAACGGACAAGCACTTCGTTATGGTGAAAATCCACATCAAAAAGGATTTTTCTTTGGCGATTTTAATGCGATGTTCACGAAGCTTCACGGAAAAGAATTGTCGTACAACAATTTATTAGACGTTGATGCTGCGGTAAATTTGATTTCAGAATTTAAAGACAACGACCCAACATTTGCCATATTAAAACACAACAATGCGTGTGGAATCGCTACGAGAAATACTATGTCAGCTGCTTATTTGGCTGCTTTAGCCGGCGATCCAACATCGTCATTTGGCGGCGTTCTTATAGCCAATGGCAAAATTGATGTGGCTACTGCAAAAGAAATAACGACTTTATTTTGTGAAGTAGTCATCGCTCCGAGTTATGACGCCGAAGCAGTCCAAATTTTACAAGAAAAGAAAAACAGAATTATTTTAGTACTAAATGATGTACCTTTACCTCAACGCCAAGTGAGAACGTGTTTGAACGGAATATTAGTACAAGATAAAAACAACATCACCGATACTAAAAGTGCCTTAAAAAACGTTACTACAACAGCACCAACTAACCAAGAAATAGACGATTTATTATTTGCATCCAAAATTTGTAAAAACACCAAATCAAACACGATTGTTTTAGCAAAAAATGGAACTTTATTAGCTTCTGGAACTGGACAAACATCGAGAGTTGATGCTTTAAATCAAGCCATTGAAAAAGCAAAAAACTTTGGTTTTGAATTAAAAGGAGCTGTAATGGCAAGTGATGCTTTCTTTCCGTTTCCGGATTGTGTAGCCATCGCTCATCAAGCTGGAATAAACGCTGTAATTCAACCTGGCGGTTCGATAAAAGACGAATTGAGTATCGATTATTGCAATGAAAATAAAGTTGCAATGGTATTTACAGGAACACGTCATTTTAAACATTAATTTTATTATTTTTGTGTACAAATTTTTAATAACAAACTAATACCCTTTAAATACCTATGGGATTTTTTGATTTCATGACCGAGGACATTGCCATTGACCTTGGAACCGCAAATACGCTAATCATTCACAATGACAAAGTTGTGATTGATTGCCCATCTATTGTTGCCAGAGACAGAATAACTGGAAAAATTATTGCCGTTGGAAAAGAGGCAAACATGATGCAAGGTAAAACTCATGAAAACATAAAAACCATTCGTCCATTAAAAGACGGTGTAATTGCCGATTTTGATGCGTCGGAAAAGATGATTAGTATGTTTATCAAAAGTATTCCTGCTTTAAAGAAAAAAATGTTTACGCCTGCTTTGCGAATGGTGGTTTGTATTCCGTCCGGGATTACAGAAGTGGAAATGCGTGCCGTTAAAGAATCGTGTGAACGTGTTAACGGAAAAGAAGTTTACTTAATTCACGAACCAATGGCTGCGGCAATCGGTATCGGAATTGACATCATGCAACCAAAAGGGAACATGATTGTCGATATCGGTGGTGGAACTACAGAAATTGCGGTTATCGCTCTTGGCGGAATCGTTTGTGATAAATCGGTTAAAATTGCGGGTGACGTTTTCACTAACGATATTATTTATTACATGAGAACACAACACAATTTATTTGTTGGAGAAACTACTGCTGAGAAAATTAAAATTACCGTTGGAGCTGCAACTGATCAATTGGATTCTCCTCCAGACGATATGTCGGTTCAAGGTAGAGATTTACTTACCGGAAAACCAAAACAAGTAGAAGTTACTTTCAGAGAAATTGCAAAAGCTTTGGATAAATCAATTCAACGAATTGAAGATGCTGTTATGGAAACTTTATCGCAAACGCCTCCTGAATTAGCAGCCGATATTTACAACACCGGAATTTATCTTGCCGGTGGTGGTTCGATGTTAAGAGGATTGGACAAACGTATTTCGTTGAAAACAGATTTGCCTGTTTACATTGCAGAAGATCCATTGAAAGCAGTTGTTAGAGGAACCGGAATGGCGTTAAAAAACATTCCGAAATTTAGAAGCATTCTTATAAAATAACAGTGTTTGTTTACAAATACTGAGCACTGAATACTGACCATTGAACACTAGATAAAATGCAGCAAATATTTAATTTTATATTTAAAAACAGCTATCGTATGCTGTTTTTGCTGCTTATAATTATATCACTAACCTTAACCATTCAATCCCATTCATTTCATAAAAGCAAAGTAATTAGTTCTGCTAATTTCTTATCGGGTGGTGTGTATGAAAAAATGAATAATGTTAATGAATACTTTAATTTAAAAATTCAAAATGATGAGTTGGCAAAAGAAAACGCGCGACTTAAAAGCTTGCTCTTTAATTTAAAAGACACTACTAAATTACCAGAAGTAGACAGCATTTACGGTGTCAAAAAAATAAACATTATCATTTCGAAAGTCATTAAAAACTCATACAGCGTTCATGAAAATTATTTAACATTAAACACTGGAAGCAACCAAGGTGTTAAACAAGATATGGGTGTTATTAATAGTTTGGGGATTGTTGGCGTTATTGAAAACACATCTACAAATTATTCAACTGTTTTAAGTATTCTTAACACAAGCCGTCCATTGAATGCGAAAATAAAAAAATCGGGACATTATGGTTCTTTATCGTGGAATGGCAAAAGCACTGGCTTTGTTCAATTAACAGACGTTCCGAGATTGGCATCTGTACGAAAAGGCGACACGATTGTAACTGGAGGTTTATCGGATATTTTTCCAGAAAACATCAATATTGGAACTATCGAAAAAGTACTAACCGATAACGAAACTAATTTCTATACGCTAGACATAAAGTTATTCAACGATATGACCAGTTTGGGTTATGTGTATATAATCAAAAACAAAGACACTCCCGAAATTAATAACTTGGAAAAAAAGTCGCAGAAAAAATGAATAGTGCTTTATTAAATAATTTAGCCCGTTTTATTTTGTTGCTAGCCGCACAAATTTTGCTGTTCAACAACATCAATTTTTTAGGTTATATCAATCCGTTTCCCTATATATTATTTATTATTTTATATCCTGTAAACGGAAATAAATACGGCTTATTGGCTGCCAGTTTCCTTCTTGGATTACTAATGGATATGTTTTTAAATTCGGGTGGTGTTCATGCAACTTCTTGTTTGGTTTTAGCTTATTTCAGACCTGCTATTTTTAAATTTTCGTTCGGATTAAGTTACGAATATCAAACGGTACGATTGAACGATGTTGTTACTCCAGAACGATTTTCTTTTCTATTAATAGCGGTTATCCTGCATCATGTAATACTATTTATTTTAGAAATTTTCACTTTCAATTTCTTCTTTAATATTATTATCCGAACTCTAGTAAGTACCGTGTTCACCCTAATTATTAGTTTATTAATTATTTATTTAATTAAGCCAAATAAACGATGAGAAAGACATTACTTCCTGCTCTTGTTATCATAACAGCTTCTTTGTTATTGATACGTCTCTTTTATCTGCAAGTTATTGATGATTCTTTCCGATTAAAATCGGAGAACAATGCTATAAAAATTAATTACATTTATCCAGAGCGTGGCTATATTTATGACAGAAATGGCAAACTTTTAGTCGCCAATCAACCTTCTTATGATATTATGGTTGTTCCCAGAGAAATTAAAGAGATTAATGTCAAAGAATTTTGTGCATTATTAAGTATTACTGAGGCTTATTATAATGGAAAAATAGCTAAAGCTAAAGTATACAGTCCGATGCTTCCTTCTGTTTTCTTACCGCAATTAAACAAAGAAGAATACGCTGCTTTTCAAGAAAAACTGCGACGCTTTAGCGGATTTTACATCCAAAAAAGATCGCTCAGAGATTATCAAGTTGATTATGGTGCGAATGTTTTCGGATTTATCACGCAAGTAAATGAGAAAATCATCGCTAAAAATAAATACTATGTTGGTGGCGATTTAATCGGTAAACAAGGTGTTGAAGAAAGTTACGAAGAAATTTTACGCGGTCAGAAAGGCGTAAAGTATGTCCAAAAAGATAAATTCAACCGAGAAATTGGTTCGTACAAAGAAGGAAAATTTGACACCATCGCCAAACAAGGAGAAGATGTAACACTAACTATTGACGCTGAACTCCAAAAATACGGAGAAGAATTAATGATTAATAAACGAGGTGGAATCGTCGCTATCGAACCCAAAACGGGAGAAATATTAGCATTAGTAACTGCTCCATCGTATGATCCTGCAATTTTAGTGGGAAGAAAACGCTCTGCCAATTACACCAAATTATACCGTGATTCGATTGCAAAACCTTTATACGACAGAGGATTATTAGCCGAATATCCTCCAGGTTCGCCATTTAAAATTTTAACCGGATTGGTCGCACTTCAAGAAGGCGTAATTACCGATAGCACACGAGTTTCGTGCCGTCACGGATTTAGTTATGCTAGAGGCCGATTTATGAAATGCCACTGTCACGGAGGTTCATTGCAATTGCACAGAGCCATTTATGAATCGTGTAATTCCTTTTTTTCAACTTCCTATATTCGAACCATTAACAAGTATAGAGATCGTGGTTACGGAGTAGATGTATGGGCAAAACACATCAACAGTTTCGGATTGGGAAATTTTATGGGATATGACTTACCAACCGGAAGAAAAGGGAAAATTCCAACTTCTAAACTTTACAATAAAACCTATAACGGATGGAAGTGGGATGGTAAAACCATTGTTTCTAATGCCATCGGACAAGGTGAAGTTTTAATGACTCCCATTCAATTAGCCAATTTTATGGCTACTATTGCGAATCGTGGTTTTTATTTTACGCCTCATATTATTAAGAAAATTGAAGGCGAAGTTATCGACAAAAAATACCGAACAAAACACGTGACTTCTATCGATAAAAAATATTTTTATCCAATAATTAACGGAATGTTCGATGTTTACAACAAAGGAACTGCTCATGGTTTAGGTGCTGTTGGAATTGAAATTTGCGGAAAAACAGGAACCGCCGAAAACTTTGCTAAAATAAATGGAGAGCGTGTCAAATTACAAGATCACTCTATTTTTGTGGCCTTTGCACCAAAAGACAATCCAAAAATTGCCATTGCAGTATTTGTAGAAAACGGCTATTGGGGTGCTCGTTGGGCTGGACCAATTACTACTTTGATGATTGAGAAATATTTAAACAAAAAAATAGCACGTGTCGATTTTGAAAAAAGAATGTTAGAAGGAAGTTTAAAATCGCAATACGACAAACTACTTCCGCAAAAACAACAAGATAGTATTTTCAGAAAAAGAGACAGTCTTGACATTTCTAAAAGAAAATTAGACTCGATAGCAAAACAAAAAGCGCTAAAAAAAGAAACAGCGTCAGCCATTACAATAGAAAATTAAAAGATGAAGGATCAAGGTGTTTCGCAAAATATTGATTGGATAAGCATTAGCATCTATATCGCTTTAGTGATTATGGGTTGGTTAAATATTTACTCATCCTCTTTATCGGGTTCCGTTGAAGAAACTTACATTTTCGATTCCAATCAAATCTATGGCAAACAATTTTTATTCATTTTGTTTACCATTCCCATTATTTTTATTGTCCTTTTTGTGGAAGCAAAATTTTATGAAAAGTTTTCCATTATCATTTTTGCTGTTGCAATTCTCTCCTTAATCGGACTCTTTGCTTTTGGAAAAACCATCGCCGGACAACGTTGCTGGTATGCCATTGGAAGTTTTACTCTCCAACCTTCCGAATTTGCCAAAGCCGCAACAGCACTAGCTTTAGCGAAATATTTAAGTGATGTCCAAATCAATTTAAAAAACATGAATCGGCAAATTCAAGTGCTGCTAATTGTGTTTTTACCTGTAATGCTAATTTTGCCACAACCCGATCCAGGAAGTGCTTTAATTTTCTTTATTTTCTTTGTTGTACTTTACAGAGAAGGATTGCCAGGTTGGTATTTACTAACCGGTTTCATCGCCATTATTCTTTTTGTACTCACCTTGGCTTTTAATAATCCTTTTATTGTAATCGGAATAACCGCATTGGTATTGGTTTTAAACTATTTTAGAAGTCGCTACGTCGATAGAAATATAATTGCGAGTTTGATATTTTTAGTATTGATTTCCGGATTTTCATTCTCGGTAAATTATGTTTTCAACAACGTTTTTAAACAACATCATCGCGACCGATTTAATATTTTATTAGGTCGTGAAGTCGATATGAAAGGGATCGGATACAACACGAATCAATCAGAAATTGCTGTAGGTTCTGGTGGTTTTTTCGGAAAAGGCTATCTCGAAGGAACGCAAACCAAAGGTGGTTTTGTACCCGAACAACATACCGATTATATCTTCACCACCGTTGGTGAAGAATGGGGATTTTTAGGATGTTTACTTGTAATCGGGCTGTTTGTCGGGCTCATATTACGAATAATTTATCTCGCCGAAAGGCAGAAAACCAAGTTCAGTCGAGTCTATGGCTATTGTGTCGCCGGAATATTATTCATCCATTTCTTCGTGAACATCGCCATGGTTTTGGGTGTTTTTCCAACCATTGGAGTGCCGCTTCCATTCTTTTCGTACGGCGGTTCTGGACTTTGGGGATTCACCATTTTACTCTTTATTTTTTTAAAAATGGATGCGAATAAAGTGAATGAGTGGTAGCGTCATTGCGAGAGCTTGTACCTATTTTTTCGGAAAACGAAGCAATCTGTAGCTATTTCCATCACTACTTTCGTAATCTAATTTGTAGTAAGCAAAACTTAATTTGGTTTAAACAAAACTTAATTCGTAGTAAACTTAATTTGGTTTAAGCAAAACTTAATTTGCAGTAGTGATGTTTCGGTAGCATCATCCAATTTAGGAAAGAAATCAATTCTGGTTGACACTATCCTAAAAAGTGTGTAAGTTTAAAAATAACGGGTTTTGACTTTTTAATTAAAGTTGAACCTTTTTTTTTCATAAATAGTTAAGAACTGATTGAGGATTAATCCCCAATTATGGATTGGCATTGACCATTTTTTGGGTACTAATAGTTATAGCAGGAATTTGTTGTTGCCTGACATAATCGTTAAATTCAAGTATTTTTATATCAATAATTTCTTTTACCCTAGCTATTTGTTTATCGATCTTAGAGGATAAATCATCATATACTAAATAGGCACTTTTGGTTGGTTTTGTTTCTCCAGATGATACGATTGAACCCAAACCAGCCATTTTATCATTTAATTGAACTGGAAATGCTAAAACATCCTGTGGTGCTTTTGCTTTTGGTTGCATTAATTTCGATTCAATATCATCTAAAATATCTACAATTGGTTTTGTTATTTTTTTCATTTCACGAACCATTGTTGAATCTTTTACATTTCCAAGATAGCCATTCATTTGGGTTCTTATTTTACGTATTTGATTGATTGCAATATGAGCTTCCTCCACTTTTTTGTTTATTTTTTGATGTAAGTCAAATTGTTCTTTTAAATCAGCATCAGAAGTTGTTACTCTAGGGTCTTTTTTAACTACAAACTCTTGTTCAGCTATAATTTCTTTATCTTCTAATAATCTCACTTTATAATTACCTGGCAATACCTTAACTCCTTCGCCATTTCCTGCCCACATTACATTAATTCCTTCAACACTTGTAACATTTGGGTAACGTAAATTCCATACAAAAACATTCATTCCAGCTTTGTTTGTTACAAAACCTGGTTGTTCTTTTTCTTTGTCTTGGTGGAATTCTTTGGCAATTTTCATTGGTTCTCCTTTTACATTATTTAAAGAAGAATAGGTTATAATACTTCTATTTTGATCATCTAAAAACTCTAATTTTATTTCTTTAGCTGATTTTTTATCTATTACATATCGAATAAGAACACCGTTAGCTAAGTTGGTTCCTTCATTAGTATTTTTACTTGAACCACCTTGCATTCTATAGGTAGTTCTAGGTTTATATAAATGTTTTAGTTTGCTTACTTTTTTATCCATGATTTCATACAAAGGAGTAATGTCGTCTAAAATCCAAAACGCTCTACCATGAGTAGCCACAACCAAATCACTTTCTCTTTTTTGAATTTGTAAATCACGAATTGGTGTAATAGGTAAGTTTAAATTCAATTTTTGCCAAGAAGCTCCATCATTTAAAGAGACATAGATTCCGCGTTCTGTTCCAGCGAAAAGTAATCCTGACTTGTTTGGATCCTCACGTAACACGCGACAATATTCATCAGCAGGAATACCATTTGTTATTTTCGTCCAAGTTTTTCCATAATCTGTAGTTTTAAATAAGTAAGGTGTACGATCACCATACATGTATTTATTGGCTGCCAAATAAGCTTTTCCTTTTTCATGATCGGAAGTGTGAATCATACTGATTAATGAAAATTCAGGCAACATTGTTGTTGGAATAGAAATATTTTCCCAATTTTTCCCATTGTTTTTTGAAACATGCACAAGTCCATCATCCGAACCTGTCCAAAGAACACCTTGTTCTAGAGGTGATTCAGAAATGGTAAAAATAGTAGCATATACTTCTGCACCGGTTTGATCTTTTGTTATTGGCCCACCTGTTTCACCAGTTGTTTTATAATCGTTTCTTGTTAAATCGGGACTTATGATTTCAAATGAATGTCCACCATCTTCTGTAACATGTATATATTGAGATCCAATATACATTCTTTTTGGATTTTGAGGTGAAAATACAATTGGATAAGTCCATTGAAAGCGATACTTTTTTGCTGCAGAAGATGCTCCAATATTAGTTTCAGGATAAGGAGAAATGTCTTGTCCTTGTTGTGTTTTTTTGTTGTATTTACTTAACGACCCATCATATTCTCCACCATAAGTTATGTCTGGATTTGTTGGATCTGCTTGAATATAACCTGCTTCACCACCAGCTACAGGATACCAAGCATCTTTTCCTATTGAATAGCCATTTGTTCTTGAAGCTATTCTTATCGAACTATTATCTTGCTGTGCTCCATATACATTATATGGAAAATCATTATCAACAGATACATGATAAAATTGTGAAGTTGGAATATCAATATCTGAAAAAGTAACACCTCCGTTAAAAGTAACTTCGGCTCCTCCATCATCTCCAATAATAAAGTTTTCAGGATTTTTAGGATTGATCCATACGTCGTGTGTATCTCCATGACGGACCTCTATTTTTTTAAAAACTTTTCCACCATCTTTACTTTGCCAAGCATCTACATTTAAGATAATGAGTCCATTTTCATTTTTTGGATCTGCTTGTAAATTCATATAATACCAAGGTCGTTGCCATAGGTTTTTATCTTCATTTATAAGTTCCCAATGTTCACCGGCATCATCAGAACGAAACAATCCTCCTTTGCTATTTTCGATCAAGGCATACAATCTACTCGGGTTAACTGGTGAAACTGCAATTCCCATCTTTCCTAATAAACCAATAGGCATTCCGGGTTTTTCATTTAAACATTGCCAAGTATCTCCACCATCAACCGACTTATACATGCCAGAACCCAAACCACCAGAAGACATTGAATGTCCGTTTCTATATGCTTGCCATAAAGTAGCATAAACTACTCTGGGATTACTTGGATCTATTCGAACACAAACTGCTCCAGTTTCTGCATTTTTTGATAAAACCAATTGCCAAGTTTTACCACCATCTTTTGAACGATAAACACCTCTTTCTAGATTAGAATGAAATGGATTTCCCATTGCAGAAACAAAAACGATATCTGAATTAGTAGGATGGACTTCTATATTTGCAATAGCATCAGCTTTTTCGATACCGATTTTTATCCAATTTTTACCTCCATTTACAGATTTATACATACCATCTCCAAATGAAATATTAGAACGCATATCTGCTTCTCCCATTCCAACATATACTACATTAGGGTCAGATGGGGCAACAGTTATTGCTCCAACAGAAGATGATTTGAAAATACTATCAGAAATGGGAAGCCATTCGTTTCCTCCATCAATTGTTTTCCAAACTCCGCCACCTGTTGCGCCAAAGTAGTAGGTGAGGGGTTGGTCAGCATGACCAGTTACCGCTAGAGAACGACCCGCACGAAATGGACCAATATTTCGCCATTTCAGACCATTAAAAAGACTATCAGAAACAGAAGCCTGTGTTGTATTATTTGATAATTTTTTATTTTTTTGAGAAAATCCTGAATCAGGAATAAGTAAAGTTAAAAATGTAAATAAAAAACCAAATCGAATTAAGTTAGAAAAAAACTGTTTCATTGTTCTAGGATAGAAAATTATTTTAAAAATATAAAAGTAATAAAATTACTAGATAAATGCTGAAATATAAAATGATAATAGTAAAAAAGAAATATTATGGTGTGCCAAGTCTATTAAAAAAGGATGGTACATTATGGGCTTGGTGTTATAATAATGCAGGGCAAATTGGCAGTTTTTACCTGATTATCATCTATAAAAAAAGGACGATCAAAATTAGAATTTGAAATTTCATTCTGCTTTAATTCATACGCTACCCATTCGGCTTGTTCATATTTTTCAACATACGATAACGTGTAATTATCGTGTACAATTATTTGGTTTGTGGTTGATGTTGGCAAAAAATCAAATGATTTTCCATTCTCTTTTAACGATTGATTTTGCAAAGCATCGGATTCAGTTATTATATTTTCCTTATCCTTTAAATTACAAGAAGAAAGAAAAGAAATCAACAACAGCGATAAAAGCATATCTTTACTAAAATAGGTATTCATATTATCGGAATGGTATTTGTAACTGCCGTAAAGATATAAATAGAATATTGTAAATTTTAAACACTTTATTATGAAAATTAAATTAGTACTTACCGCCATTATTTTGGCAAGTTTCCAAAACTTTTACGCACAAGAAAATTCCGTTCAACCCGTTACAGATTCAGTAAAAAATGCTGAAATGAGACAAAAAGAACAACAATTAAAAGATGAAAAAGCGACAACAAAAACCGCTAATGCATCAGAAGATCGCGTTAATCAACTTGAAAAAGATCAAAACAGACTGGTTAAAGAACAAAACAAGTTAGAAAAACAACAAAACAAAGTCATCTCAGCCGAAAAATCGGTAGCGAATTCACAAAGTAAATTAGCACGACAACAAAAGCGTTCCGGAAGAATTCAACGTAAATTTACGAAAGCTAAAGCAAAAGGCGATTTAACTCCAGTAGAAGTAGAAAAAGGCAATGTAGAAAATGCCAAGCAGCAATTAAAAATTAAACAAACTGAAGAAGATATAGAAAAAGCAAAAAAGAAATTGTACAAAGTCAGTGATAATTAATATTCGCAGACACACCTAAATAAAAAATGCTCCAAAAGTTAAAACTCTTGGAGCATTATTATTTCAATCAATCCATTACGATTTAATCAGTTTTTCTTTTTTAACTTTAGACGTCAATCCTTTCTTTATTTCATTATTTCCTTTTAAATCATCGAGAACGTTTAACGCTTCTTCAACATAGATATCTTTAGTTAAGCTTTCAAACCAACTTTCTCTTTTTTCTTTTAATGTAACATCATTTTTCATCAATTCGGTTTCATAAGGCAATGATGTAAAAGGTAATTTATTAGTATAATCGGAGATTGTTTTGTACTTTTTATTCGTGTCTTCTAATTTCTTTTGTTCGTTTTTAAATTTATCAATTTGCAAACTGTACACATACGTTTTGTTTCTTTCATCAACCCATTTGGCATTTTCATCAATCAATTTCATTTGTGAATTGCTTGCGATTCTCTTTTTACTATTGGCAATCGCTTTATCAAAATTATTTTGTTTGTTCCAAATGGTATACTCTGCAGCATCTATTTTATCCCAAGCCATAGCATTATCGGTATCCTTTTCTCCCATTTTTAAATACGCATATCGATCGGGCATAACGATGTCGCTAGCAACACCTTCTAACTGAGTAGAACCACCATTAATTCTATAAAACTTTTGG
>JAYVFV010000091.1:0-5201 GCA_043772885.1 Flavobacteriales bacterium | reverse complement strand
AAAGATCTAGGATTTGAGAATCCGTCAGAAGTGCAAGAAAAAGCGATTCCAGTACTATTGGAACAAAACACAGACTTAGTAGCTTTAGCACAAACAGGTACAGGGAAAACGGCAGCTTTTGGTTTTCCACTGATTCAAAAAATTGATGCTGAAGACAGAAGTACACAAGCGTTAATTTTATCACCAACGCGTGAGCTATGCTTACAAATCACCAACGAGATTAAACAATACTCAAAATATGTAAAGGGTTTACATACAGTGGCAGTTTATGGTGGTGCAAGCATTACAGAACAAGCCCGAGATATTAAACGTGGAGCACAAATTATTGTGGCAACTCCAGGTAGAATGCAAGACATGATCAATCGCGGATTGGTTAACATCAAAAACATCAACTACTGTATTCTTGACGAAGCAGATGAGATGTTGAATATGGGTTTTTATGAAGACATCGTATCGATTTTATCCGATACTCCAGACGAGAAAAACACTTGGTTATTCTCAGCAACTATGCCTGCAGAAGTAGCGCGAATTGCAAAGAAATTTATGGTTTCTCCTGCTGAAATTACAGTAGGAAATAAAAATTCTGGAACTGCAACCGTTTCTCACGAATTTTATTGTGTGAATGCACGTGATCGTTATGAGGCATTGAAACGTTTAGCAGATGCTAATCCGGATATTTTCTCGGTAGTTTTTTGTAGAACCAAACGTGATACACAAGCCGTTGCCGAAAAGCTAATCGAAGATGGTTATAATGCAGCAGCATTGCACGGCGATTTATCGCAAGCGCAACGTGATGGTGTAATGAAATCTTTCCGTGGTCGTCAAATTCAAATGCTTGTTGCGACTGATGTTGCTGCACGTGGAATTGATGTTGATAATATTACACACGTAGTAAACTATCAATTGCCTGACGAAATCGAAACGTACACGCACCGTTCAGGTCGTACAGGACGTGCTGGAAAATTAGGGACTTCTATCGTAATTATCACAAAAAGTGAATTGCGCAAAATTTCTTCTATTGAACGCATCATCCAACAAAAATTTCAAGAAAAAACAATTCCATCCGGAATTGAAATCTGCGAAATTCAATTACTGCATTTAGCAAACAAAATTAAAGATACAGAAGTTGATCACGAAATTGACAACTACCTTCCAGCAATTAACGATGTTCTTGACGGTTTATCGAAAGAAGAATTAATCAAGAAAATGGTATCTGTTGAATTCAACCGATTTATCGCTTACTACAAAAAGAAACGCGATTTGTCTGGTGAAAAAGGAAGTGAAAGAAGCGAAAGCAGTTCAGCACCAAGAGAAATTAGAGCCGGAGATCCTGTTCGTTATTTCATCAACATCGGTTCTAGAGAGGATTTCGATTGGATGCAATTGAAAGATTTCTTAAAAGAAACATTAGATTTAGGTCGCGACGACGTGTTTAAAGTTGATGTAAAAGAAGGTTTCTCTTTCTTTAATACCGACGGTGAACACACCGATAAAGTGATGCAAATTATGAATGGTTTTGACCTTAACGGAAGACGAATTAACGTTGAGATTTCTAAAAATGATGGCGGAAGTTCAAGCAGACGCGATCATAACGGAAGAAGTTCTGGTGGATTTGGTGGCGGAAGAAGTTCTGGTGGCGGATTCAGAGGCGAAAGAAGCTCTGCTCCAAGAAGCGGTGGTTTCGGACCAAAAATAGAAAGAGGTTCTGCTCCAAGAAGTGGCGGATTTTCTGAAAGAGCACCAAGAGAAGGTGGTTTTGGCGGAGGAAGGAGCGAATCTAGAGGCACATCACCAAGAACAGGTGGAGTTGGTGGTTTTTCATCAGAAAGACCAGCGCGTCGTTCTGAAGGAACTTCAGACAGAGCACCAAGACGTTCAGAAGGTTCATCAGATACACCAAGAGAAAGAAGACCAAGAAGAAGTTAACCTTGTTTGTTAATTTTCTTATAATTATTTACTGAAGCTACAATATATTTTAAAAGGTTTCCTACTTTTAAACCGTCAAATTTGATATATGAAATATATTGTAGCCTCTTTATTTTTACTATTTACCTACGCAATATCGGCACAAGACAACTCAACTTTAAAAAAGGTTGCTGGAGTTATTGTAAATGATAACACGCTGTTTCCGTTGGCTAATGTTAACATCATTAACATAAATAAAGTTAAAGGAACCATTTCAAATGCAAAAGGCTATTTTGAAATTGAAGCTACTACTTCCGATACTTTACACATTACCTGCATTGGTTTTCAATCGATAAAAGTCAAAGTCACAAATGATTGGGTAAAAAATGGTATTTCTAAAATCCAGTTAACAGAAAAAGCCATAGCGCTCGAAGAAGTAATTATCAAACGGTACACGCTGACGGGTTATTTAGAAGTCGATACTAGATTAATTCCAGAGCAAGAAAATTACCGCTACAGTATTTCGGGCTTACCAACCGCTTATGAAATTGGAGAGAATTCTCCCAAAGCGTTTTCCCGTGTGATGAATTCTATTTTTAATCCCGCAGATATGCTCTATAATTTCTTTGGGAAGAAACCCAAGGAACTCAAAAAGTTAAAAGAAATGCGAAAAGACGATACGGTGCGACGCTTGTTAGAATCCAAATTCGACCGAGAGACCATCGCCGTTTTACTCGGAATTGACAAAAATGATATTCCAGAAATATTGCAACATTGTAGCTATTCCCAATCGTTTATTGAAACCGCCAACGATTTACAAATCATGGACGCGATTAGTCAGTGTTATGAAGAGTATAAGGTTTTAAAGAAAAAGTAAAAGATATTAAAGATTAAACTTTTCACTGAAATACCGCTCTTCAATTCGCTTAATATCTTTAATAGTGTTTTTTGCCCACAGCAATCTTTTTTCCAAAATCTCCTCTTCCGATAATTGCCAATTCACCTCAGATTGTCGCAATCTGTTCGTCAAATCCTGAATGATAATCGCAGCCGAAACGGATATGTTCAAACTTTCTGTAAAACCTACCATCGGAATTTTCAGAAATCCATCAGCTTGTTGCATCACATCTTCTGAAAGTCCTTCTTTTTCAGTTCCGAAGAAGAACGCACTTTTTTTGGTTACATCAAATTCATGCAACAGGCACGAATCATTATGTGGCGTTGTGGCAATAATTTGATATCCTTTTTCTTTTAAGGAATCAATGCAGTTATTAATAGTTTCGTATTTATTAATATCGACCCACTTTTGGGCTCCCATAGCAATTTCCTTGTCTATGTTTTTTCCGAAACGCTGCTCGACAATGTTCAATTCCTGAATGCCAAAAACTTCGCAGCTACGCATTACGGCACTCGTGTTGTGAAATTGAAAAATATCTTCTACAGCAATTGTAAAATGATTGGTACGGTGTTGCAAAACGTTTAGAAATCGCTCTTTGCGGTTTTCAGTAAGCATTTCTTCCAAATAAGCTAAGTACTCTAAATCGACCATCTGAAAATTATTTTTGTAAAAATAGTAAAACTGAATTTATTGGAGTGTGATAGTTTTATATCTTTAAATAAGTCTCATTTTTGTCATTCCGACAAAGGAGACTCAAGCAGAGCGAACAGGCAAATTAAATAACATAATCCGAATCACTTGATGAGATTCCTCGTTCCTCGGAATGACAAGTTTGTGATAAAAATTATAATTATGAAAAAGAAATTAGTAGTTCTAACAGGTGCCGGAATTTCCGCAGAAAGCGGCATCAAAACCTTTCGAGATGCCGACGGACTTTGGGAAGGTCACGACGTTATGGAAGTCGCTTCCCCACAAGGTTGGCATAAAAATACCGCTTTGGTTTTAGATTTTTATAATCAGCGAAGAAAACAATTAAATGAAGTACTACCGAATCTTGGACACCAAGTGCTAGCCGAATTGGAAACCGATTTCGATATACATATCATTACTCAAAACATCGATAATTTACACGAAAGAGCGGGAAGCACAAAAGTGTTGCATTTACATGGTGAATTATTGAAGGTGCGAAGTACACGAAATGAAAACTATGTTCTTGATTGGTCATCCGATTTAAATTTGGGCGATTTTGATTCCGATGGAAATCAATTACGACCTCACATTGTTTGGTTTGGAGAAGCAGTTCCCGCTTTAGACGAAGCAATTGCAATCACGCAACAAGCCGATTTTTTAGTTGTAATCGGAACGTCTTTGCAAGTCTATCCTGCAGCAGGTTTACTTCATTATACCAATCAAAATGTACCTGTATTTTATATCGATCCGAGACCTGCTACCATTTATTATTTGTCCAATTCTTTAGAAGTGATTCCGATGAATGCTAGTGATGGTGTTACTTATTTGAAAGAGAAATTATTACAAAAAATAACCAACTCTTAACTCATAACTTATAACTTATAACTAAATTTGCACCTTCACACGAGACCGGCAGGTCGAACTGTATGAAATAAAAACACAACACCATGCAACTAACCCAATTGAACGCAATTTCACCAATTGACGGTAGGTACCGAAACAAAACCGTTTCCTTATCGCCTTATTTTTCGGAAGAAGCTCTAATAAAATATAGAGTTTTAGTCGAAGTTGAATATTTTATTGCGTTATGTGAAGCCAATTTACCGCAGCTTTCTGGAGTGAGTTCCTCTGTTTTTAATTCATTGCGGAACATTTATTTACAGTTTTCTACCGATGATGCACTTTGGATTAAAGAGACCGAAAAAACAACCAACCACGATGTTAAAGCGGTTGAGTATTTTATCAAGACTAAATTTGATAGATTAGGATTAGAAAAATATAAAGAGTTCATCCACTTCGGATTGACTTCTCAAGATATCAATAATACGGCGATTCCGCTTTCTACAAAAGACGCTTTTGAAAAAGTGTATTTACCTTCCTTGATTGGCGTTATTGCCAAATTAAAGGAATTAAGTGTAGAATGGAGAGACATTCCGATGTTAGCCAGAACCCACGGACAACCAGCTTCACCAACTCGTTTGGGAAAAGAAATTTTGGTTTTTGTAGAACGTTTGGAAGAGCAAATGCGTTTGTTATTCAACATTCCGTTTGCTGCTAAATTTGGTGGTGCCACAGGGAATTACAACGCGCATCATGTGGCGTATCCAAATGTAGATTGGAAAAAATTTGGAACCGATTTCGTCGAAGATGTATTGGGATTGCATCATTCTTTTCCAACGACTCAAATTGAACATTACGATCACTTTGC
>JAYVFV010000090.1:0-16433 GCA_043772885.1 Flavobacteriales bacterium | reverse complement strand
CCGTAACCTCTATAACCATATGGTTTTTTACCAACGGTATAGCGAATTGCTGATGAAATAGCCAGAATTCCTAAAAATAAAAATGCCAAGGAATAGTACAAATACTGATCTTTAAACGAATAATAAATGAGACAAATGGCAAAAAAAAGTGTGATGATCGACATAAGCACCATGGCTCTTTTCATAGCTTGCGGCGATATTAATCCGCTTTGAATGGCACGCTTTGGCCCGACTCTATCTTCGTTGTCCGTGCCTTTTGTACCGTCACCATAATCGTTGGCAAAATTGGACAGGATTTGTAGTCCTAATGTGGTGAGTATCGCAAAGATTACAATTTTCCAATTGAACATTGCTTGTGACATGGCGTAGAAACTCCCGACCAAAATTCCGGAAACGGATAACGGTAATGTTCTAACTCGTGCTGCTTGAATCCAGTGTTTCATTTTAAAAGTTTAAAAGTTTAAAAGTTTAGAAGTTTAGAAGTTTAGAATTGCAATTGTTCAATTGTTCAATTGTAAACTATAAACCTTTACATCCAATTGCTATCGGTAGTTTCTATCTCGTACAACCAAAGGTTGACATATGCTGCAATCTTGTTGTAATCGCCAAGATGAAATGCGATGCTTCCGCCAGCTGTATGTAAGGTTAATGAACCCACATTGATTGGTTTATGCCAAAACAACTGCGATGTGGTAACGCCTTGTATTTTTTTAATTTCAATAATTTGATTTTCGATATCCCAAGCACCACTTTGCTTTATAATAAAATCGTCATTCACAAAAAGGCGGTAATTTCGATAGCCGAAAAACAGAATTAATCCAATAAAAATAGTATAAAGAATCGTAAAATTGGCAAATTCCAAAACGGATTTTTCAACATAACTTCCGAAAATAAAAAAACCAGTTACAGGCAATGCAATTAATAGGAATATAGCGAATCCGAGTTTGCGCCAATTGGGTTGTAACATGGCTCCTTTTTGCGGAATTTGACCAAACAACAATTTCAGTATCTCAGAACTTTCTTTGTTATTGCAACCGGGAATATCAATAATTGCTTTTTTATCTTTCTTGTCATCGCCAGATGCTTGCTTGATTTTCATTTCTAAAACATCCAATTTCTTTTGAAAGTAATTTCGGGAAATAGAAACGATTTGCACTTTTTCAGGTTTGATAATTGTACTTTTGGTATCTAATAATCCGAAGGACAACAATAGCGAACCGCTTTGTCTGGTTACTTTAAATCCGAAATAGCGAATAATAATTCGCAACATGTTAATTACAAAAACAGCAAGTAACAAAACAACAACTAAAAGCGTAACGGAGTTTATTAACACTTTTTCATCAATAAATTTATCAATTTTAGTGTCGATATCAGCATTATTGGCAACGTCTTTCAAATTGTGGTAAATGGTAAAAAAGAAAGTGAAAAGCAATCCAAAACTTCTTAGATAATTGGATGTCAATCCGACTTTTAATAAGCTTAAAAAGCTAATTTCCAAAAACGGATATTCGGTAGATTGTGGTGTTTCGGCATCAACTTCTTCAAAAGTGTTTGATACCACTTTCTTTTCATTATCAATTAATTTTGCTTTTAACGCAATGGCAAGTTCGTGAGAAATGGCTCTTATCTTTCCTTCTTTGTTGGAACTTCCTGCTGTATCAACATCGAGAGCATATACGCCAATAAATCTCTGAATTAAAGTCTGATTGATATTTACCTGCTGGATTTTATTAAGTTGAATGGTTGTTTTTGTTTTGTTGATAATGCCTTCATTAATGATGAACTCATCGTTTTGGGCATCAATATAAAAGGTGAAATTGAGGTATTTCAAATATGCAATAACGCCAATAATAGCAACTAAAACAACAATTCCGATGATGACATAATTCTTGTTGATTTCGTCCGATTTGAAAATCCAAATTAACAGCAGCGGCCAAAATGCCTTTACATAATGCTGCAAGGTATTGACAAACATGACCAAAACTCCTATTGGAGATTGCTGTTGTGGCACATTGAAATTAATCTCCATTACAATTGTTTTTGAATTTTGCCCATCAACAATTGTTTAATATTTTCGGCTTCTTCTTTGGGAATTCCCGGAATTTCTAAATCGCTCGAATTACCGCCAGCAGTGAATATTTCGATTTTCGCCAATCCGAAAATTCTAGAAATAAATCCTTCATGTAAAGCTACATGTTGCACTCTGTTGTACGGAATTACCATTGAATTGGTTGCGACAACGCCGCTTCTGTAAAGCACATCGTGGTTTCTAAAAGCGAATCCTTTCTTTTTAAAACCAATCCGCAAAAAGAAAAGTATCACTAACAAAAGAGTGAAATATAAAATGATAAACGTAACTCGATTGGCTTTCATTACATCATTAAATAGCAATCCCAACACTAAAGCAATTCCTAAAATGACAGCGAAAATTCCGTAGTTTAGTAGCGTTACTTTCCAATAATTTTTATGTAAGCAGGTGTATTGTACTTCTTCAAATCGAGGAAGTTGTTTGGTGTTTATTGTTTCGTTGGTGAAGATTTCCATTTAATGCTTTTTATTGACTGAACACTGATTACTGATTTCTTTTTTACGGCAACCATTTCTTTTCAAAATTGGGTTTGCGTTTTTCTAAAAAAGCGTCTCTCCCTTCTTTAGCTTCGTCGGTCATGTACGCCAAGCGCGTGGCTTCGCCAGCAAAAACTTGTTGTCCTACCATGCCATCATCCGTTAAATTCATGGCAAATTTTAGCATTTTTATAGAGGTTGGCGATTTTGCTAAAATCTCTTGAGCCCATTCATAAGCAGTAGTTTCTAATTCGTCATGCGGAATCACAGCATTCACCATTCCCATATCAAAAGCTTCCTGAGCAGAATAATTGCGTCCTAAAAAGAAAATTTCTCTTGCCTTTTTTTGTCCTACCATTTTTGCCAAATAAGCTGATCCGTAACCGCCATCAAAACTCGTTACATCGGCATCGGTTTGTTTAAAAATCGCGTGTTCTTTACTCGCCAACGTCAAATCGCACACTACGTGCAAACTGTGTCCGCCACCAACTGCCCACCCTGGAACCACTGCAATTACAGCTTTTGGCATAAAGCGTATCAAGCGTTGGACTTCTAGAATATTCAATCGATGCATTCCGTCATCTCCAACATAACCTTGATGACCACGTGCTTTTTGATCGCCACCGCTACAAAAAGAATATACGCCATCTTTGGATGAAGGTCCTTCTGCAGAAAGCAGAACAACTCCAATAGAAGTATCTTCTTGTGCATCGTAAAAAGCTTGATACAGTTCGGAAGTCGTTTTTGGTCGAAAGGCATTGCGAACATCCGGTCGATTAAAAGCGATTCGCGCAACGCCATTGCATTTCTTGTAGGTAATATCTTCAAATGCTGCGGTAGTAATCCAATTAATTGTGCTCATTAAATCTTAATTCGTGTTAAAAAAGGATTGTAAATAGTAAATAATATTATTTTAGCGTAAAAATAAACCATTTTTCGGGTAAACGAATATAAAAAATCAAATACAAATGAACAAAATAGCTTTACTATTAACATTTTTCGGAATGGCTTTTTCTGGACATTCTCAAACTTATGAATTTCAAACCATTAAAGATATCGATGCCAATCCCGTTATTTCACAAGACAATACCAGAACATGTTGGAGTTTTTCGACCACTTCGTTCTTAGAAGCCGAAATTATCCGCTTGACGGGAAAACACATCGACTTATCTGAAATGTACAATGTTAACTATTTTAACTGAAATCAAATCGGAAAAGAATATTACGGCTGATTACCGTCAAGCGGAATTTGAAAATGGTACTACAAATGACGATCATTTAATGCACATTACCGGAAAAGTAAAAGATCAAAAAGGGAATGTGTATTACAAAGTGAAGAACTCATGGGGAAGTAAATCGGGCAAAGACGGATTTGTTTATATGAGCGTTTCGTATTTAAAATTACAAGCGATTTCTGTTTTAGTTCACAAAGATGGCTTAAGTCCGAAAACGAAAACTGCGTTAGGAATTTAGCATTTTAGTGACCTTATATATTAAATAATAACGTAAATTTGTAATCGAATTTTGCAATTACTATAAAAATGAAGAATTTCCTATCGTCTAAGAATGCATTTACCATGGTATTGATGTGGAGCATTGTGGTCTTTATGATAGTAATGTTGGGATATACCTTTAACAGCGGAGAATTACCAATCGCGCCATTTATTATCCTGAGTTTAGCAACTGCATTGATTTTATGGGTTTTATTAGACACACGATATGTAATAAAAAATAACTTTTTATTGTACCGTTCTGGTCCGTTTAGAGGACGAATTGACATCGCTAAAATTCAAAAAATAAAACGTCATTCGGGTATGTTTGTTCCCGTTTCTATGAAGCCAGCTCTTGACACTAAAGGCTTTATTATTACTATTAATAATTTTGACGACGTTTTTGTATCTCCAAAAAACAGTGCTATTTTTCTAGAAGAAATTCAGAAAATCAATCCAAAAGTAGAAGTCGTTTAATTAATCAAATAAATTCCGTCTTCCTTAATCTCAATTTGCTTTTGACGGTACAGGTTTCCTATTGCCTTTTTGAAATTCTTTTTGCTCATCTGCAACACCGTTTTAATATCTTCTGGATGTGAATTGTCGTTGAGTCTTAAGAACCCACGGCTTGCTCTTAATTCAGTTAGAATTTTCTCAGCATTTGGTTCTATTGCTTCAAATCCGAGTTGGTTAAAAGAAACGTCTATTTTCCCGTCGGGGCGGATGTTTTTTATATATCCTTTTAATCGTTGTCCGGGTTTCACTTCTTTGTACACCTCATCTTTGTAAGCCAATCCTTTGTGCTTTTCGTTGATGATAACGTTGATTCCGATTTCGGTGATGTGAGAAACGATAATATCGACTTCTTCATTGTTTTCAACCGTGATGTTTTCGTTGTCTAAAAACTGGTTGGTTTTACTAGATGCAGTTAGTCTTTTGGTTTTTTCATCCATATACATGTACACCAAATAACGTTTGCCTTGTTCCATCGGACGTGCTTGTTCTTTAAAAGGAACAAACAAATCTTTCTCCAATCCCCAATCTAAAAAAGCGCCAAATTCATTGATGTAATTCACACGTAACCAACCAAATTCATTCAATACAATATACGGCTCTAATGTCGTAGCCACTGGTCGTTCTTCGTGATCGAGATAGACAAAAACGGCTATTTCATCTTTCAATTCAAAATGTTCTGGAACGTATTTATTGGGTAATAAAACATCGTCGGTTCCATCCGTAAGGAACAAACCCACTTTGGTATCTCTATCTATTCGTAAGGTATTAAATTGACCTATATTCATCATTTTATTGTAATTTGAGCAAAGGTACGAATTACAATTAGGAATTAGGAATTACAAATTGGGATTTGATTACATTTGGAAAATACTAATCTTTAAAGGAGAAATGCAAATTCCCGATCAAAATCAAATCAACGCCGAAGAATCGGATTATTTGTATGTGAAAGTTTCTCAACTTTACAATTCAGGTAATGGTTTATTTACTGCTATTGATATTTATAAAGAGGAGATAATTGCTGTTTTTAAAGGAGAGGTATTAACGGATAAAGAGTCTGATGAAAGAGCAAAACAAGGCAATAATAGCTATTTCATGAATTTACTCAACGGAAGTATTTTAGATTGTATGCACACCAATTGTTTTGCAAAATATGCCAATGATGCTTCGGGTTTTGCAAAATCCGATTATAAAAACAATGCGAAAATAACATTAGACGAGAATGAAAATGTATGTCTCATTGCCATTAAAAAAATCAAGTCAGGCGAAGAGATTTTCTGTGATTATGGGAAAAAGTATTGGACTAAACATAGTAATCTTTAATTCCATAAATGGATTAAATTGTAACGAAGAAAAAAAACAGTTATTTCTATTTTTTACTAATGACAAAATACATTTTCATCAATCCTTTATTCTTAACTTCAATTTCACCTCGATAATCACAAATAAAATTATCTTTAATTAATTCAAATGTATTTTCGGATATATTAATTTTTCCTGGTTCAGAATTGGCTTCCATTCTTGAGGCAATGTTTACGGTGTCTCCCCAAATATCATATGAGAATTTTTTAATTCCTACTACTCCAGCAACAACAGCACCAGTACTAATTCCTATTCGAATATTATAACGCGTTTGATTAAGAGTTGTATTTTTTTTAGACATTTCTACAAATTCAGCAATTTCAAAAGCAGCAAGTACCATTTTATAGGCGTGGTCACTTGTTGCAAAAGGCAAACCACCAGCACACATATAAGAATCTCCAACTGTTTTGATTTTCTCTAAGTCATATTTCTCGATTATTTCATCAAACTTTGAAAAATAATAGTCTACGCTTTCTACCAATTTTTCTGGAGATAATTTTTCAGCATATCTCGTAAAACCTTCAAAATCTGTAAACAATACGGTTACCGATTCAAACTTTTTAGCTTCAACTTTACCGCTTTTTTTTAATTCATCAGCTGTTTCTTCGGGTAGAATATTCAGTAGTAAGTTATCCGAACGATTCCTCTCTTCTTCAATAATAATGTTAGTTTTTTTAATGAATTTATAACGTCTATTCAATCCTAAAGCAATTAAAAAAGTCAGGAACGATGCAAGAATAGTAGCATACACTATAATTCTCTGATTTTTTTTTGATTGATTAAGTAAATCAACTTCTATTTGCTTTTGTGAAACTTCAAAATTCGTTCGCAAATCAGCAATTTTTTGTATGGATGCTAGATTACTTACACTATCCCTATAAACAATATGGTTTCTATAGTATTTAAAGGATTCTCCAGCATCACCAAAATTTTTATAGAGTTCTGAGAGTTTTAGATTTGAAGTGCTAATTTGCTCTTTCAATCCATATTTTTGAGCCAATTCTAAACTCCTTGTAGCATATTTGAGTGCCGTTTCTTTATCGTTTTGTTTTAAATAGATATCCGACATGTAGGTCAAATATTCTGAAATAGCATAATAATCTTTCAACTCTTCAAGAATTACAATTGCTTGGCTAATATTCGATTTCGCTAAATCATCCTTTCCTTGCTCAGCATAGACCATTCCTATATTTCCCAAATTATAAGCACTTCCAATTTGATAATCCACTTTCTTAAAAATCGCTCCAGATTCTTTAAAGTTTTTTAAAGCTAAATCATATTTTTTATTTTTGGAGTATTCGTCACCTGCATTTAATAAAGCCGAAGCTAATCCAATTGAATTATCTGTTTTTCTCAACAAACTAATGGCTTTATTATAATAAACCTCTGCGTTTTTTGAATCTCTCATAACGGAATAAACATCAGCAATAGAGGAATATGCAATCCCTTGTCCAACGATATATTTTGCTTTAATTGCAGCATTCACACTTTTAAAAAAAGCATCTAAAGATTTATTTAAATCTCCAGCAATTCGGTGCTTATATCCTTTTTGTAAATAACCCCTATGCAAATACAGATAATTATTTTCTGACTTTGCTAATACAATAAGTTCTTCTGCATATTTTAATGATAATTTGAAATTGGTTGTTTCATTAAATGACAAATTTCTAAGTAATTCTAATTTCTCAGAATTATTCAGAAATTTATCTTCTTTATAAATTTTTACCAGACTATCCGCTATTTTTTGATCTTGAGCAAAAATAGTAATACTGCAAAAAAACATAAAAAAAGAGCCTTTAATAAAATATCTATTAACCCGTAATGTCATTATAGATTAACTTGTAACTTTGGATCTATAGAATAAATACCGCGCGATTTATCACCATTAAAAACTTCAAAAAAGATAGAATACGTTTCTCCTTCTCCATTTGTATCGTTTTCAACAACACCTACAAATTGACCTTTTGGATTTCCTTTTATTCCTTTACTTCCAAAAATATTATAACCTCCTGTACAATCTATATTAGTAATAGTAACTATGTCATTTGTGGAATCTAATGAAACACCTTCCCAAATCACAGTTTCTCCAACAGCTAAATTAACGGTATAATCTTCGTTAGATACATCTTTAGCTTGTTTAAATGTAGATTTTTCATCAATGTTTTTTTCATCTATAGATTCCGTGTTTACATAAAGTGTAATTGTTATTGCCATGATTTATATATTTAAAAGTTAATAAATAATTTTAATGAAATATAGTAAATGGCTGGGGAAACCAAAGTGATAATAAATGGAAAGGGTTATCAAATATAGTAATTTATTTACAAATTTAAAATTATTATTTAATAAAAAAATAAAACTAAACCATTATAGACTTGAAATCCATAGGTTTGGTTGGCATACTAAAGGTCTGCACGGTTGTAAAACTAAAGAGAGAATAAATTAAACTTTGCGAACCTTGCGTAATAACTTTGCGTACTTTGCGGTTAAATAATACCATATAATGTTGTCAATATTGAAAACTATAGTAACTCTTTAAAATACTGCAATAAGATTTTATCATTTTCTCGAGTTGGAGTGAACACTTCCAAAATACTAGATTTCTCATTATGATTGTACAATTTTTTTAATCCTTCTACTAACGTTTTTTCATCACTTGCAGTGAAATAATCCATTTTGTACATCTTAGCAATATGCTCCGCAGTTAAACAATGCGACGTTTCGAAAAAAGTAGTAAAAACAGTTGACTCCGAATGTCCTGGCAAAATTCTAAAAATTCCACCTCCTCCATTATTAATCAAAATAATTTTGAAATTTTTCGGAATGTAGTTATTCCATAAAGCATTGCTGTCATACAAAAATCCGATATCGCCTGTAATTAAAACCGTTGGTTTTTTACTTCCTACCGCAGCTCCAATTGCTGTGGATGTACTTCCGTCTATGCCACTTGTACCACGATTGCAAAAAACGTCAACAGACGCACCAATCGGAAACAATTGAGCATAGCGAATTGCCGAACTGTTACTGATTTGCAACTGACAATTTTCAGGTAACGCTGGCAACACTTTTTCAAATACTTTCAAATCGGAAAACGGAATTTTATCCAAATATTCTTGATGCTTTTTAGCACGATATAACTTTACTTCGTGCAGCTTATGATTGTAACTACTTTCTACTGTATTTGTCAAGCTAAAGAACGAATCAAAAAACACATTCGGCGAAACTTCAAAATGTTTGGTCAAACAACCAAACGTATCATACGCTCGCAATTCGTCAATATGCCAATGTTGTTTGGGTTGGTATTTTCGTAAAATCGATTTGATTCTTTTGGAAACGATCATTCCTCCAAAAGTGATTAAGATATCTGGTTGAAAATCAATAAAATCATCATGCGTAAATGGTGTAATTATCGTATCAATATTAGTAATGAAATTTTCGTGATGTAAATTGGATGTCGTTTCGGTCATCACAACCACCGAAGCATCATTCGCCAATCGGTCAACAATCGCTTTATCGATAGTATTTGGATAATTGGTTCCGACTAAAATCAGTTTCTTTTTAGCACTATTCCAATCGTTGGCGTAGGTCGAAATGGTTGCATCCAAAATAAAATCATGAGCAATTGAAGAACTTATTTTTGGATCAACCAAAAGTGCTTCTATCGTTTCATACAATGGCTCTTCAAACGGTGCGTTAATATGAACTGGACCACAATTGACAATTGCTGTATTGATGGCTTTATTGATTAAAAAATCGTTTTCATCGGAAGCATTTTCTTCTAAATTGGCATTAAAAAGCGAATGGTTTTCAAATACATTGGCTTGGCGAATGGTTTGTCCATCACCAATATCAATTTTATTTTTTGGACGATCTGCCGAAACAACTACAAGCGGAATCTTACTGTAAAAAGCTTCTGCAAATGCAGGGTAATAATTCAACAATGCCGAACCCGAAGTACAAACAACAGCTACAGGCTTCTGAATTTGCTGTGCAATTCCCAAGGCAAAAAAAGCAGCGCAACGTTCGTCAGCAATGCTGTAACAAATAAAATTCTGATTATTAGTAAATCCGATAGTTAAAGGTGCATTTCTTGAACCTGGAGAAATTACAATATGTTGGATTCCTTTAGCACGAAAAATTTCGATTATCGATTGTGCTAAAGGTATTTTTGGGTAAATCATTGGCTATTGCGAGGTACGAAGCAATCTCATCTTTTGTTCGAATTAATTGCTTGAATTTAATACATTAAAACTTACTGCAAAGTTACAAAGTTGTATAGTATTTTACATCAAAAGCTATTGTATTATTTTACATTTTGTCACTATGGATTTCCGCCTGCACGGAAAAGACGCGTTGATAAAATACATTATATCGTTTACACTGCGTCTTCCCCATGAATATGGGAATCCATAATCAAATAGTCTAAAAAGTAATCTATGAATTTTAAAAAATGGATTTCCGCCTGCGCGGAAAAGACGCATTGATAAAATACATTATATCGTTTACACTGCGTCTTTCCCATGAATATGGGAATCCATAATCAAATAGTCTAAAAAGTAATCTATGAATTTTAAAAAATGGATTTCCGCCTGCGCGGAAAAGACGGAATTGTATAAATATTTTATTATTTTTGACTCGAGCGAACAGACGAAGTAATCAATTTATATCCGATGGAAATCAAAATCAGACCTTACAAAGTGGAAGATGCGCCAGTCATTTTAGAAATTATCAATGATACCATTCTAACTTCGACGGCATTGTATGATTATCTGCCAAGAACTTTGCAAAATCAAGTGGCAATTTTTGATGATAAACTTGCTAAAGGATTTCCAATTATTGTGGCGACTGTAGACAAAATAGTAATTGGTTTTGGTTATTACAGTGAATTCCGCTTTCGCGAAGCGTATAAATTTACTGTAGAACATTCGGTTTATGCTAATAAAGATTGTATTGGAAAAGGTGTTGGAAAACTAATTATGCAAAACTTAATCGATTTGGCAAAAGCACAAAAACTCCATACTATGATTGCAGTTATCGATGCCGAAAATGAAAGTAGTATTGCGTTTCATGAGAAATTCGGGTTTGAAACTGTAGGTATTATTAAAGAATCTGGATATAAATTTGATCGCTGGCTACACAGTGTGATGATGCAAAAGATGTTATAAAAAAAGCGACTTTCAAATGAAAGTCGCTTTTTTATAATTTAGTAAGTCGCTAATTATTTTTTTAAGGAAACCAGAATTTCTTCACTCATAGGAGTAACTTTAGGTGAAAATACTTTTTCTAATTGACCATTTTCATTAATTAGATATTTTTGAAAATTCCATTCTACTTTACTGTCTTCAACTCCATTCTTATCTTTTTGAGTTAAGAACTGATAGAGTTCACACTTATCATTTCCTGATACAGAAACTTTACTCATCATCGGGAAAGTAACACCGAAATCATTCGTACAAAATGATTTAATTTCAGCATTTGAACCTTGCTCTTGCTGACCAAAATCATTTGAAGGAAATCCAACAATAACTAGATTGTTATTTTTCATTTTTTTATATAATTCTTCTAATTCACTATATTGTGGAGTGTAACCACATTTTGAAGCCGTATTAACAATGAGTATTTTTTTACCTTTTAAATCCCCAAAATTAAATTCTTTTCCATCAATATCTATTACCTTAATACTGTATAAATTAGGTTTAGTCATCTCTATTTTTTTATTATTCTCTATAATTTCTTCTGTTTCTTCAGCTCCTAATACTGCTGTAGTTATTTCAGCTGATTGTATTACAATTACTGGAGTTTCTTTACTTTCAGGTTGAACAGTTTCTTGTGCATTACTTTGTAAGCAAATTAGAAATAAAATTCCACTAGCTATTTTTATTATATTTTTCATATCTATATTTTTTAAATTAAGATGTCAAAAATAAGAATTTAAAAATACAATTCTAAATTTTTAACAAATAAAATAAAAGCCCAAGGTAAAAACATTGAGCTTTTAAACAACAAAAAACAAAACAAAACAGAACCGATTAAAAACGAAGTAAAATTTTTGCTTTTAAAAAGAAGGGAGTTCCTGGGGTAAAATGAATCTCCTCTAAGCTTTGTGTTTCATTTTGTAATTGTGATTCGGTGGCAAATTGGGTTTCATTCCATTTGGTATTGAAAATATTTTCCGCCGATAATCCAACGCTAATGTTTTTATAATCATAATTTACATTCATATCTGCCACTGCATAACCTTTTGCCACTATCGAATTGTCTTCGTTTGCCGGACGTGATTTTAAATAACGGTAGTGAAATCCCCCCGAAAATCCTTTGTATTTTGCCAGACTTAATCCGCCAGCTGATGTGAAATCGGGCGCTAATGGAATGTAATCTTCTCCTTTTGGTGCTTCACTACTTCTTGCATAAGTGTAATTAGCATCCGCATCCAAAAACAAATAATCAGTCAATTGGTAGCGCAATCCCAGATCAAATCCTATTCTTTTCGTTTTTCCAGATATTTCCACCGTTGCAGCATCACCAACATAAACCAACTCTTCCTGCAATTGCAAATACCATAAAGCAGCATTTACTACCAATCGCGGAAATGGCTTAACGATTGTTCCTAAATCGGTTCCGATCGCAGTTGGAAGAATTTCTTTGCCTTCGTTGGCCACCACTACCCTAGCATCGTTAGAATGGAAACCCAATCCTGATTTTAAATACAACTGAAAATTGGCATTTTGGGAATAAATGAAATTCAGTTTTGGAGAAAATTTGACCTTATCTTCGCTCAATATTTTGTAATTAGTTGCCAATTTATCTTGATAATTGAACTTGAAATAATCCATTCGAATGGCCGGATTTATCTTTAGTTTTCCCAAATCAAATTCCATATTTAAATATGAAAACACATTGGTTTGATCGATATCTCCCAATTTCAAATTCTCGAGCGTTTTACTTCTGTTTAAGGTGTGTGACAATTCGGTATTGGTTGTTTCGTCGGCACGGAATCCAAAACCAAGTTGAAACATCGAATTAATTGCATCGAAATTTACTTTTTTATTAATTTCAGAATTCAATCCGTAAATGTTCCTATTTTCTTTTTGTCGTATTTGATCGCCGTTAATCGGATCTTCTAAGAAAAAAGTAAAATTAGAGTACAGTTCAAACTCATAATTCGAATAAAACACATTCGATTTTACAAAGGTATTTTCATTAATTGGCTTCGTGTAGGCAATATTAAAATTGGTTCTGGATGTGTTTCCGCCTTCGGTATCATCAACGGAACCAAAACGAGAAACGGTTCCGTTGTCAATTAACCTTTGGGGAATTTGACCTGAAGCATCCCATTTACTTGTAAAACGAAAAACTATAATAGCTAGTTTGCTGTTGTTATTTAAAATACTAGTGTACTTTCCGAATAAATTGATTCTTTTAAAACTTTGAGGAGAATCAAACGGACCATCGGTCAACACATATTCGGTGGCAAAATAGGCATTTTGATTTTTTTTATTCTCCAAAAGATTAAAAATACCAACGGTTCGCAGCGTGTTGAATTGTCCCGCTTCGACACTAATACTACTTTTATCTACTTTATCTTTCGTTTGAAATCCTACGTAACCAGCAGTTGCAAAATCGCCTTTGTTGGCATAATACGTTCCTTTTCCGAAATCAATTTTTTCAATCGTTTCGGGAATCACAAAATGCAAATCGGCATAACCTTGTCCGTGTGCATGAGAAACCATGTTTACGGGCATTGCGTCAACAGAAATAGCAATGTCTGTTCCGTGATCGATATCAAAACCGCGAAGAAAAATTTGCTCTGCTTTTCCGCCTCCAGCGTGTTGCCCAATAAACAATCCTGGTACTTTTCGCAACACTTCTTGTGACGAATTTACAGGTGCTGTTTGTAAATCGATTTTAGAAATTACATTCATTGCATTTAATTTGGATTGAATAACCACTTCGTCTAACTTATAATTATCGACTTCTAAAACCACTTTAATTTCTTCTGAAGAAACAGTGTAACTCACTTTTTTGTATCCGAAAGCAGTGACCGTTAACACATCGCCAAGAATTGTTTTATCAATTGCAAATTGCCCAAATTCATCTGTATGCGCATGCGATTGTGAGTTGATATTTACAATATAGGCATTTTCAATCCTATCAGAATTAGTATCTAAAATGATCCCTTTTTGCGATTGTCCAAAAGATAAAAAACCAAGAAAAACAAATAGGATTGCTATTCTATATTGCATTATAATTGTTCTATTTTATGTGAATAAATTGGTCCCAATTCATAATCGCTTCCTTTCAAACTTTCCTTAATAGTCTTTGCCGTTTCGAACCTATTATTGGCTTTGTAAATTACTGCCAAGTGGTAATTAAGCATCGGCTCGTGCGATTTGCCAAAAACATGCTTTTGTGAAATTTCAAATGCTTTATTAACATCGCCAAGATTGTAATACGCCCACGCCAATAAATCATACGAATCGGGAGTTGGTCTGTGATTAACTTCAATAGTAGCAATTTCTAATGCTTTGAATGCTGTGGTTTTATCATCTGCATAAATTAGCGTATTGTATTTATTGTACATTGCACCGTATTTAGCATTGTCGAGCATTTTAAAATACTTTTTTAAATTTTCTTTTTTATCAGAAGTATTGTTTTCAAATTCTGCAATTTTAGATTTTAGAAGATAAAAATCTGGTGTATCGTGTTTTTTTGAAATTTTATCAATTATTCGTTTTGCTTCCTCGGTATTTTTCTCATGCGAAAACGCAATCCAGGCAATTCCTTTTAACGCATAACTGTGATTGGGTTCTAGATCTAATGTTTTTAAATAATAATCATACGAAGCTTTTATATTTCCGTCATGACCATTTAAATCGCCAAGATTAGAATACGTCCAAATCTTTAATGCTTTATTTTCATTGGTCTCCGCTACCACTTTAGCTTTTTCCATAAAAACAATTGCTGTTTTTAAATCGCCTTTGTGATCGTTCCATTTGGACAGCCGAATTAAGTAATCAAAATCGCGGAAGTCTTTTATAAAATTCAAATTGGTTTCTGCTTCAGCGTAATTGCCGAGTTCCATATTGATATCGAAAAGTAACTTCTGCGTTTGCATCATTCCGTCACCAATAGTCAATGCTTTTTTTGCTAAAACTAAAGCCTCTTTAAACCGATGTTGAGAAATATAATTTCTAGCCAATGAGCGAATGGTTCCAGTAGTAGAATATTTCATTGCTTCGTTGTATTGCTTCAATAGGTTTTCTGTTTTGATTAGGTAATCGATGTTGCCTGTAATTTCGAATAGCTTGGAATATTGTGAAGCGATTTGAATTAAATAACTAGTTTGATTGGGAGTAGCATTGAATTTTTTCTGCCAGAAATCAATTTCTCCTTTTGTAAACTCAAGCGATTTATTTTCTTTTGCGTTTAAGTATTTATCGTAATCATTTGAATTCGTTACCTGATCTGATTTTGTTTCACAGCTTACTATACAATAAGCCGTAAATACTAGTATCAGTATTTTATATAATGATTTCATTGGAAATTTTTTTTGTTGTTGTTTTTTTTGTTTTGAATAAAAAAGAGCGTATAAAATGTATACGCTCTGTTAAGAATTATACTACCATGAAGTAGCTAAGTATGGGAATGAAGACGAGAAAGCTTTATCGTTTGCATTCACATGATCGGATGAGAGTCCCGGATTTGATGCTCCTGATGGGCCACCAAAAATCAGTAATAATTCTACATCAATAACATCATCAGCAAGCGCTCTTCCTGTGAGTACGTTAGTACCATCGAAGAAAGTTGTTGTTCCAGTTTTGGCAGCCCCTAATACATCCGTAGCCAATAATCCTGTCAATTGAGCAGCAGTTTGTCCTAATGCATTTGTAGTGTATCCTGGATTTAAAGCCAATAATCGCGATTGAAAAACCGATTGATAAGTAGCTCCCATTGCGGATGGAATAGTAGTATTGAAGGTGTCTTTTGGAGCTCCAGAAGCAATAAATACCGTGTTGATAGCTGGTCGAGCCATTTGGTCTTTTTGAGCAAACGTTCCCGAGAAATCAACTGCTGGTTCATTTGTTGAATCATCATCACTATCACAACTTGTAAAAGCTATTGTAGTAAGAATTGATAAAGCTATAATTTTAAATTTATTTGTTTTCATCTTTGAATTTTTAAATGATTAGTGATTATAATTTTTGTTTAGTTTCAGCCCAAACATTAATTGTAGCTGAAGTTCCTAACATTGATTTTGGTACTTCAATTATAGTTGCCAAAACATTTGTACCTGCAAAAGTGTCTGTACCCGGGTTACTAAATCCTGTTGAAGTTCCCAATAAAATCGATTTAAATTTGTTCAAATCAAAAAAGAAAGGATCGTCTCTTGGACCAGCAAAAAATTTCATTCCGTTTTGAGTTGCTGTAATTGGAGCACTTCCATAAGTTGAAATATCAACACTTCCCGAAGGAGCATTTGTTTTCACCGTACTTGAAGTTCCT
>JAYVFV010000089.1:0-5218 GCA_043772885.1 Flavobacteriales bacterium | reverse complement strand
TCAACCGATTTTGAAGGTAAGTTTGAATTCAGACCTTTAGAACCAGGATACGGATTGACCGTTGGTAATGCACTTAGAAGAGTTTTACTTTCTGCGCTAGAAGGGTATGCAATTACATCAACTAGAATTGATGGTGTAGAGCATGAGTTTTCGACTATCTCAGGAGTTGTTGAAGATGTTACCGAAATTATCCTTAATCTTAAACAAATACGTTTCAAACGTCAAATTGAAGATATCGATAATGAAGCGGTTACTATTTCAATAACTGGTAAAGATCAAATTACTGCTGGCGATTTTCAAAAATTTATTTCTGGTTTTCAAGTACTGAATCCAGAATTAGTAATCTGTAACCTTGAAAGTAAAGTTAATTTCAATATGGAATTAACCATCGAAAAAGGAAGAGGTTATGTTCCAGCTGAAGAAAACAAAAAGCAAAACGTTGCTATTGGTACCATCTTTACAGACTCTATTTTTACACCAGTAAAAAATGTAAAATATACTATTGAAAACTTCCGTGTTGAACAAAAAACCGATTATGAAAAATTAGTTTTTGAAATCAAAACAGACGGTTCAATCAATCCTAAAGACGCGCTTACAGAAGCCGCTAAAGTTTTAATTCACCACTTTATGTTATTCTCTGATGAGAGAATCACCCTTGAAGCAGATGAAATTGCACAAACAGATTCGTATGATGAAGAATCATTACACATGAGACAATTGCTTAAAACTAAGCTTGTTGATATGGACTTATCGGTTAGAGCATTAAATTGCTTAAAAGCAGCAGAAGTAGATACTCTTGGAGACTTAGTATCTTTCAATAAAAATGACTTAATGAAGTTCCGTAATTTCGGTAAAAAATCATTAACAGAATTAGACGAACTAGTAGCTGTTAAAAATTTGACCTTCGGAATGGACTTAGCAAAATACAAATTAGATAAAGAATAATCTAATCCGCCAAAAGCGAGATTACATTTCAAATAGTAATGAGACACGGAAAAAAATTCAATCACTTAAGCAGACAAACTGGACATAGAAAATCTATGTTGGCTAATATGGCTTGCTCTCTTATCGAGCACAAACGTATTAACACTACTGTCGCTAAAGCAAAAGCGCTTAAACAATTCGTTGAGCCGCTTATAACAAAATCAAAAGAAGATACTACACATAACCGTCGTATTGTTTTCGCATACTTGCGTAACAAATACGGAGTTACCGAACTTTTCAGGGAAGTAGCTGCAAAAGTGGGTGATCGTCCAGGTGGATATACACGTATCATAAAAATGGGTAACCGTTTAGGAGATAACGCTGATATGGCCATGATCGAATTGGTAGATTTCAACGAACTGTACAACGGAGGTAAAAAAGAAGAGAAAAAAGGTAGAACGCGTCGTGCGAAAGCAAAACCAGTTACTGCTACTCCAACTCCTAAAGCTGCACCAGTTGTAGAAGAAGTAGAGGAAATTGAAACTCCAGTTGTAGAAGAAGCGGTAGTAGAAACTCCAGTAGTTGAAACTCCTGCAGTTGAAGAAGCATCAGTTGCTGAAGTAGAAGTTCCTACAGTAGAAGAAACTCCAGAAGCTCCGGCTGCTGAAGTGGAAGACTCGAGCGCTAGCGAACAGGCGGAGCAAACTCCAGCTGTAGAAACAGAAGTTGAGACTCCAACAGATGAAGCGCCAGAAGCTCCGGCTGATGAAACTTCAGAAGAGAAGAAAGAATAATAATGAATTTCAATTCATAAATATAAAAGGATAAGCTACTCGTTAGTTTATCCTTTTTTTTTGGAGTCATTGCGAGTAAAGCCAATCGAAGCAAAGTCATTGCGAGGAACGAAGCAATCTCATAATTATTTGAAGCTTTTCCCGCTTTCCGTTCCAATCTTTCCAGACCTGACAGGTTTTGGAAACCTGTCAGGTCTAAAAAGGATTTCCTCTGCAATCAGGGCTAGGCATTATCATAAAAAAGAAATGTTTATAAAGTTTGATAAATCAATTTCAAATTTAATTTTGAATATCATAAATTTGCACAACTACAACATAATGACATGAAGTACACCACACGACCACAAGCCATATTACTACTCGCAGACGGAACCATTTTCTACGGAAAATCCATCGGAATCTCCGGAACTACATTCGGCGAAGTTTGCTTCAACACCGGAATGACAGGTTATCAGGAGATATTTACTGATCCATCCTACTTCGGACAAATCATGGTAGCGACCAATCCACATATCGGAAACTACGGTGTCAATGCCCATGAAGTAGAATCCGATAGAATAATGATTTCTGGTTTGGTTTGTAAAAATTTCAGTTTCAATCATTCTCGTCCCGATTCCGAAAGCAATCTCTACGATTATTTTGAAAAGCAAAATTTAGTTTGCATTTCCGATGTCGATACACGTGCTTTAGTAAGTTACATCCGCGATCACGGTGCACAAAATGCCGTAATTTCTACCGATGGAACTGCTGTAGAAGAACTAAAAAAACAACTCACCAACGTCCCAAACATGGAAGGTTTAGAATTGGCTTCTCAAGTTTCAACAAAACAGCCGTATTTCTTCGGAAACGAAAATGCAAAGTATAAAATCTCGGCACTCGATTTGGGAATCAAAAAAAATATTCTGCGAAACCTTGCCAAAAGAGATTGCTATATAAAAGTATTTCCATACAATGCTTCATTTGAAGATTTAAAAGCATTTCAACCGGATGGTTATTTCCTATCCAACGGACCAGGCGATCCCGATCCTTTGACACAAGTGCAGGCAGTAGCTCGTGAGATTCTAAATTCAGATAAACCGTTATTCGGCATTTGTCTCGGACACCAAATTATTGCTTTGGCAAACGGAATATCCACTTATAAAATGTTCAATGGTCACCGTGGAATCAATCATCCAGTAATGAATACCGTAACTGGAAAAGGAGAAATCACATCGCAAAACCACGGATTTGCAGTCAACAGAGAAGAACTTGAAAACCACGCCGATTTAGAAATCACGCATTACCATCTTAATGATAACACCGTTGCCGGAATGAGAATGAAATCGAAGAATTGTTTCTCAGTACAATATCATCCAGAAGCGAGTCCAGGGCCACACGATTCATCTTATTTGTTTGATGAGTTTATTTCGGCTATCGAAAAAGTAAAAAAACTACAAGTTGTATAAAATAAAAAAGGATGTTCTCACATCCTTTTTTTATTAGTTAGTAGCAACATAACTTTCGTAAATATCGTCTAGTTTTACATTGTTTTTTAAGAAAGCTCTGTTAATGGTAAACCATTTGTCATACATTTTATTTTTATTTTCCTGAGCTACTTTAAGGAAATTAAATAATTTGTTTTTACTAAAATTATAAGACTTAACTGCTTTGTTGTAGTTAGTAATTGATATTGCTGTTTCAGGAGTTTTAGCATTTTTCAATAATTGAAGTGCTTCGTATTCTTTTATAAAATCATTGAATAAAGGAAGAATCACTTCTTTTTGATTGTATATAAATTTAGCGTAACCCATATTTTCTTGATTTAGAGAAACATCTTTATAATCATTTTTAAAGGTATCGGTTTTTGACACTACTTCTTGATAAACGTTTTCTAAAGCCACAATGCTTTCACGAAAATCTTCTTTATTTATACAGGTTATTGAAGTAAGCATTTTTTGATCGATTACATTTATTTTATAAAACAATATGTTTTGATAGGCATTGTACTCAAAAAGATTATTACCACTAAAATTTCTAATGTTTACATCGAAAAGAAGTCCGAAATCTTTTTTACTTTTCTCATATCTTCTTAATTCATTAAAATAACTTACAAGATTGGATTCACGTTGTGTCAAATTTAATGTGATGTCACTCATGTTTTTTGAAGATTGCAATTCATAATCATTTAGAATTAATGTACCATTCGTCATACATTCGATAGTTTTTTCATTCATTTTAATGAAGCTATCTCTAAGTGTGGTATTTTTTTCAAATCCTTTATCGAAACGTCTCAGAATCGTATTGATTTTTTTTAATTTTTCTACGATCCTAACAGAAGAAACATCCGATCTGGTTATCGCTTGATTTTCAATTATTGTAGTTGAATACTCAATCAATGATTTTTTTACAAAAAGCTCGTTTTTAGCAAAATCAGCTAAATAGGAGTTTATATTTCTATATCCAGACGATGTAGCTTCTTGCGAAAATAAGGTTGTTGGAACTGAAATAAGAATAAAAATTACAAACCGAATTAGTGTAGTTTGGTAATTAGAAATGGCGATTTTAAGTAGTGAATTTTTCATTATATGTAGGTTAAATTATTTAATGTAAAATTACAGCGAACTTAAAGTTGGCGTATTACATCTAAATAATTTAAACTTATATAATTGCAATGGAATGCTATGTAGCGTATTTTTTTGCTCATAAAAAAGGATTTCTTGTTTTAAGAAACCCTTTTTTATTAATCTAAATTAGTAAGACTCTGAAATTTATTTTCAAATTCAGAATTGTTTTTTAAGAATGTTCCATTAGTTATAGTCCATGCTTTTAGCAATTCGTTTTTACTATTTTGAATAGTATATAATGTGTCAAAAAATAAATTTTTAGCATTATTATATTTTCTTACTACTAAGTTGTAATCTTCTAAAGAAACTGATTTATTATCTTTTTCTATTTTGGTTTTTATTACTTGAAGTGCTTCAAACGATTGTATATAATCAAAATAGAAAGGCAATAAAGTTTCTTTCTGTCTAAGTATAAACGTTATAAACTCTATATTTGCATTGTTTAACGAAGTGTCTTTAAAATCATTTTTATAGCTATCGGTTTTTTTATAACCTTCTTCACCAACTTTGGTTATATATTTTATACACTCGTTTACCTTGCCAATGTTTTTGTCTTTTAATAATGTCATTAATTTTTCGTCTAAAACATTCATTTCATAATAGATAATATTTTGATACGCGTTATATTCAAAAATATTTTTCTTAACAGCATTGTTTTTTAAATTAATTTTATACTTCAAAGCAAAGTTTCTTTTATTATTTTCATATGCAATTATTCCTTTATAATAATCCGTAATTTCATTTTCTTTGAAAACGAAATTTTTAAATATATCAGCATAATCTAAAGCACTTTGGGCTGTATAATCATTTAATATTAATGATTTGCTTTTTAGTAATGATATTGTTTTGGAGTTTAATTGTATAAAAGAATCTCGTAATTCGGTATCGCCAAAAACA
>JAYVFV010000088.1:0-16479 GCA_043772885.1 Flavobacteriales bacterium | reverse complement strand
ATTCGGATTGGCCATTATCAACAAAGCGCCCACTTATAAATTCGACGTTTTTAACTCCGGATTCATCTCGCAAATAAGCTCCATTGTCACACCGTATTTCTTCGAAATGCTATACAAAGTTTCTTTTTGCTTTACCAAATGAGAAATAACCGATTGGTTTGTAATAATTATTTCTTCTTTCTTAGCTTCAACTGCAATTGCTGTCTTCTCTATTTTTGGTGTTTTTTCTTCCTTAACGGATTTGGAATTCGGAATACTAACCACCGCATTCAAGCCCAAAACAGTACCTTTTAACTTCGGATTCAATTCATAAATAGCCGCTACTTTTACATCGTATTTTTTAGCCAACGAATAAATCGATTCGCCACTTTTTACCTTGTGCTTAATCACATTTTGAGAAAAAGTAGCAGTGCTACAAAAAACTAAAATCAGGAAAATATATTTAAAAAACGTCATGAGTAATTACCATTCAGAAGTACAAAACGCACCATTAATTAGTGTCGCAAGATAAGCAAAAAACGGCGATTTTGTTGGCGTTTTTAACTTAAAATTAATGACTATCAAAAACTATATACCTTATATAATTTTGGATGATTGACTTTATTTAATTCAAGTAAAACCCCGATGCTACCACTGCGTCTTTCCCGCGCAGGCGGGAATCCATGAAATATATAGACTCCCGTCTGCGCGGGAAAGACGTAGTATTCCTAATTAATATAGTTTCAAAAAATCGAATAACGATAACAAAAATACGCATTGGTGCAAAGTTCCCGATAAATCAATTAAAATTAATTGATCATTTTCAATTGAAAGCGAATCGTTCGGACTTTCTTGGTTTCTGTATTCCCGCTTTCCGTCGCGCGCGGCGCTTCCTACAAATGGAATTCATCGAACTCCTATAAAAATAAATTCATAGTGAGATAATCGGGGCTAGATAGTGATGGTATTGAATAAAATTAGTAGCTTAATTCACCCCTTGTCTTGAAACTATTCTCATTTTAATGCAGACTAATAACTTTGGCAATTTTCCAATCATCATTTTCCTTTTTCCAAATGATTGTAAATCGTGCAACCTCCGCAATAGTATTCGGTTCTTCACTATTGTGAAATTTATGTAAACCCATTTCTATAGCTCCATAATCTTTTATCGGATAAACCTCAATACTTCCCTTAACAAGTTCTCTGGTTACCTTGCCACAAATATTTTTTTTTGTTCCATCAACAATTTCTTTTTTGGAAGTCATAATACCTCCTTTATCATGTAAAAATTCAATGTCTTCCGAATAAAATGAACTGTACTTTTCAAGGTTTACATTGCAAGTATTGTAAGCTTCAAAAAAAGCACTGTCCAAATCAGTAATTGTTTTGTATAATTTCAGATCATCTGGTTTATAATTTTTTGTAAACCGATAAATATTATTTTTAGATGAACAAGCTAAAAACAGACTCATTGAAGCAAGAACAAATACAATTGGTAAGTTTGTTTTCATGATTTTTAAGGTGTTAATTTTATGGTTTCCATCAATGTTTCGCGACTTTCTAGGCTTGGTCTATCATTGCGAGAGTTTATCCTTAATTTTCGGCAGACGAAGCAATCTGCTCTTAATTTCTATCTTTTATACTTGCTTTAATTGCTGCAATTCTTTCCCTCGTTAATTCTTCTAAACAAGTTGTATATAGTAATGGTTGAATACTTCCGCCTTCGTGTTGCGAAACATCGAATTTGCAATGTGAATCTCTGAATTTTACCCAATCTTTTTCAGCTTGAATTAGCAATTGCTTTTCATTTTTATCAAGAAGTGCCATTAATTGTTTGTAAACTTTATTAAGTCTTGCGTCTGTTTTTTTGATATTCTAGATAAGCAGTTTTATTCATTTCTGCTTGAGTTTGTGCTAACAAATTAAAGTTGCATCCAAAAACTAGAATTAATAAGATAAAATAATTTTTCATTGGGTGCATTAAGTTATTGAATTCATTGAATTTTCAAAAACTTGTTGCTAACGGTTTGCAGCTACAAGAAGTTGGCGATTTTTACCACAAATGTTCATGCGAAGCACTAACGTTTGTTGAACCACAAAACTGTCAGACGAAGCACTGAACCGCCAATTTCTTGTAGGTGCTGTTAGCGGCTCGTTGTTCTTTTTGTCCTTCGTTGTAATCCATTGTCAAACTGCGTAACTGTCCGCGAGAAAAAGTTGTCGAGATGAAACTGTCTGCTGTCACTTTTTTTTGTCTTGCGAAAAGGTGTCCGCTTGAAAAACTGTCGGAAGAAAAGTTGCTGTCTGCCTAAATAAACTGATAAATGCACAGTTAAATGGTTGAATTGTTAAAAAGCCCGAATGGCCCGAACATAAAATGTAGTTAACTTACTGTTCCCACCAGTCTGAATACCGTTGCTGAAGTCCTGACTATATGCATTATTGTTTCCGTTTTCAGTAGAGGACCAATAGCTGTTATTTGTAAACCCTCCAATTGCGGACCGATTGATATAAAGCAAATTCAATTCAACTACACTTGGCAAATACCAGTCGCTATAGCTTCCAATAATCAGGTTGCCACAAAGCTCTGCGGCTATTCCCAAGGTGACACAAGTGGAGAGTATGGAGACTGTGTTCTGTGAGCCGGTACCAATTGCTGTGCCTAATGCGAATGCAGCTGTTCCGTTACATCCCCAGGCTGCTCCAGTGCTTTGATTGGATGAAGTTGCAATCAGACCGTGCTGTACATTGGCTGTATACCCTGGGTCGCCCGGCTGAAGAATGTAGGCAACTATGCCACCCTGATAACTATTGCCTATTGCGAGACATTGCCCCCATATGGGAACACCATTACAATAAGTCAAGTTTTGGCCATTGACTCCTGGAGCAACCACAGCCCAACTACTGCCATTCCAATATTGCATTTGTCCAGCAACTGTTCCTGCTGCTTGTCCAGCATCATTTACCCATTGTGTATTGAAATTTGTGCCATTTATTTTAGCCAATACTTGTCCTGTTGTGCCACCTATTGGCACTCCTTGTCCAGCTACTCCAGTTGCTCCTTGTGCACCAGTAGCTCCAACCAAACTTACACCACTTGGCCATGATCCAGCAGCTTTAGGACCAAACAAGGTATTAGTTGCAGTGTTAATATAAAAATCACCATTTCCTCCTATTCCAACTATTGGGTTAGAGGTGCCATTTAATACTGTTTTACCATCAACACCATTTGTACCATTTGCACCTGTCAAACCTATGGGACCTTGTGGGCCAGGTGTACTATTAGCACTAAACAAAGCATAAGGCACACTCATCAATTGGTTTGTACCTGCAATAGTGTAATTTATGCCACCTGTTGGGTCGGTTTCGGTTTTTATAAAATAAGGGCCATTTGCCCAGTTCATAGCAGCAAATGTGCCTGTAACAACTATACCTGTTCCAATTTCTAAACTTACTAAACCATTGGCATTGGTGCTTGGTGTTTGGGTTTCTGCATATACGGCAGTGCCAGTTGATGAACCCTGCAATATGCTAATTTTCATTCCAACAGGTGTAGATGTTATTAATGCGTTACCGCTGCTACGTATTACGGCTTGGTAACTCATTTTTTGTGGGGCTTGTGCAAATACGCTTGCCGTTAATAAAAGCCCTGCTACGATTGAATAAATTTTTTTTTTCATAGTTTTTTAGTTTTTAATGATTTTAAATGTTTTTATTTCGTTGTTATTATTGGTTACTTTCAAAAAATAGGTGGCACTTGGTAAATTTTCCATACCAATTGTTTCGGTATTGCTTATTATTTTTCGGTTTTCAATTAATTTTCCACTAATGTCGTAAAGTTGAAAATTCAAAGTAGAAAGTTCAGCTTTGCCTACATTAAGGGTTAAAAAATTAGTTGTTGGGTTGGGGTAAGCTGTTAATTCCAATTTAATTGAATGATTATCGATTCCCAACACAATAGAAATTTCGTAGGGCTGCTGCACACCTTGTGCTACAGAACCGTTTGTACCCATATTGGTGGTATAAACAATTTGCCCTATAGAATAAGCAACGGTTCCTCCGCTACCTGAAGCATTACCGCCTGTGGCGGTAGTTGCTTGTTGTGCTTGTGCTGTTAGTCCGAGTCCTAACAACAAAACACTTAATTTTACTTTTTTTTGTTTCATTTTTGTTTTTGATTTTAATTGTTATTTTCGTTTTACAATATTACTCTTTTTATTTTTCTGCCTGTCGGTTTATGTTTGTACTGTTGTCTTTTTACAATGACCGCTAACTGACGGCTACAACGGAATATTCCCATGTTTTCTCTTCGGCGTATCCACAACTTTATTTTCCAACATACTAAACGCTTTCAATAATTTTCTGCGGGTATCGTGTGGCAAAATAACTTCATCAATAAAGCCACGTTGCGCTGCTGTATATGGATTCGCAAACAACTCGGCATATTCGGCTTCTTTTTCTAAAAGCTTTGCTGTTGGATCGGCAGCTTCGCCAATTTCTTTTTTAAAGATAATTTCAGAAGCACCTTTGGCTCCCATCACCGCAATTTCGGCAGTTGGCCATGCAAAATTCATATCGGCTCCAATGTGTTTGGAGTTCATTACATCGTACGCTCCGCCATACGCTTTTCGTGTAATAACCGTAACTCTTGGTACCGTTGCTTCGCTAAACGCGTATAACAATTTGGCACCGTGAACGATAATTCCGTTCCACTCTTGGTCGGTTCCTGGCAAAAATCCAGGTACGTCTTCCAACACCAATAACGGAATGTTAAAGCAATCGCAAAAACGTACAAATCGCGCTCCTTTTATCGAACTTTTTACGTCCAAACAACCTGCTAAAAACTTAGGATTGTTGGCAACTATTCCGATGCTTCTTCCGCCTAGACGGGCAAAACCAACCACCAAATTTTCGGCATAATCTTTATGAATTTCAAAAAACGAATCTTCGTCAATAATCCCTTGAATCACTTCGTGCATATCGTACGGTTTATTGGCATTATCGGGAACTATTGTATCTAATTTTTCACGCACTTCATCGTTCAATTCATAGGGTAATTTCGGAGTCGTTTCTCTATTATTCTGTGGTAAATAACTTAATAATTTTTTGATGTCTTCCAAACATTCTACACCATTCGGTGAAGTGATATGTGCCACACCCGATTTGGTAGAATGCGTACTTGCTCCACCTAAAGCCTCCGAAGTTACTTCTTCATTCGTAACGGTTTTCACGACATTCGGACCCGTAACAAACATATAACTGCTGCCTTCGACCATCATGGTAAAATCGGTCATCGCGGGAGAATAAACGGCACCACCAGCACACGGGCCCATAATAGCCGAAATCTGCGGAATCACACCACTCGACTGCACATTTCTGTAAAAAATATCAGCGTAACCACCAAGCGAACGAACTCCTTCCTGAATACGTGCGCCACCCGAATCGTTCAATCCAATCATCGGAGCGCCACTTCGCAACGCCATATCCATAACTTTACAGATTTTCTCGGCATGTGTTTCCGACAAGGCACCTCCAAAAACAGTAAAATCTTGTGCGAAAACATACACGATTCTTCCGTTTATGGTTCCGTAACCTGTTATGACTCCGTCGCCATAGTAGATTTCATTTTCCATTCCGAAATCGGTAGTACGGTGCGTAACCAACATTCCGATTTCTTCAAACGAACCTTCGTCGAGTAAATAATTCACACGCTCACGAGCAGTTAATTTTTTATTGGCGTGTTGTTTTGCAATTCGCTTTTCGCCTCCACCTAATTTGGCAAGAGCGATTTTATCGTTAAGTAGTTTTATTTTGTCTTTCATGTTTTTGTCTTAATTAATCGGCAATCGTAGGATTTTCTTATCTTCCACATATTGACGCAACGCCAATAAAGCAGCTATCTCTGCTTCGGTATCCATAGCCGATTTTAGTTTTTCGGCATCATAATACGCTTTTATAAAACCAGTATCAAAATCGCCCGAGCGGAATGCTTCATGTTCCATTACAAATTTTCCAAATGGTAAAGTTGTAGCAACTCCTTCAACATGATAATTATCGATGGCTTTAATCATTAATTCGATAGCTTCCTCACGAGTCTTTCCGTAAGTCACCAACTTCGACAACATCGGATCATAATAAATTGGTACATCCATACCTTCTTCAATTCCGTTATCGACACGTATTCCTTCGCCTTCAGGAAGTTTGTATGTGCTTAAAAATCCGACATTCGGTAAGAAATCATTTAAGGAATCTTCGGCATACACACGAAGTTCCATAGCGTGACCTATGATTTTTAAATCGTCTTGCTTCATAGTCAATGCTTCGCCACGTGCCACACGAATTTGCAATTCTACCAAATCCAATCCCGAAATCATTTCCGTTACCGGATGCTCAACTTGCAAACGCGTATTCATTTCCAAAAAGTAAAAATTAAGCTTCTCATCCATTAAAAATTCGACCGTTCCTGCTCCGAGATAATCGCAAGCACGTGCTACTTTTACAGCAGCTTCACCCATTTCTTTTCTCTTTTGTGGACTTAAAATGCACGATGGCGCTTCTTCCACCACTTTTTGATGACGGCGTTGGATGCTGCATTCTCTTTCAAAAACATACAACACATTTCCGTGACTGTCTGCCATAATTTGTATTTCGATGTGACGCGGTTTAGTTACATATTTTTCGATAAAAACCGAACCATCGCCAAACGCAGATGTTGCTTCGCTAATAGCGCGATTCATTTGAGAAACAAAATCCGATTCTTTTTCTACCACACGCATTCCTTTTCCGCCACCGCCAGCAGACGCTTTAATTAAGATAGGAAAACCAATTGAAGTCGCGATTTTCTTCGCTTCTTCGATATCGGTAATCGCTTCTTCCGTTCCTGGAACCATCGGAATATTGTAGTGCTTGACCGCTTCTTTTGCGGCTAATTTACTTCCCATCATTTCAATGGCTTTCGATTTAGGTCCGATGAAAATGATGTTATTCTTTTCACATGCTGTAGCGAAAGCAGCATTTTCACTTAAGAATCCATAACCCGGATGAACAGCATCCACGCCAAGTGATTGACACACTTCTATGATTTTATCGCCACGCAAATACGATTGGCTAGATGGCGCTTCGCCAATCCACACCGCTTCATCAGCATATTTAACATGAGTCGCATTTCTATCAGCAGTCGAATAAACCGCTACCGTTTTGATGCCCATTTTCTTAGCGGTTTTCATTACACGAATGGCAATTTCACCTCGATTGGCAACTAATATCTTTTTAATTACTTTCATACTTTTACTTTCTGTTTCAGGTTTCAGGTTTCAAGTTTCACGCTATAGAACTTGAAACTTGAAACCTGAAACTTTATCATTCAAACTCAATTAATAATTGTCCTTTGTCAACTGCATTTCCTTTTTCCACAGCGATGGATTTAATAATTCCGTCACGAGGAGAAAGGAAACTGTTTTCCATTTTCATGGCTTCGAGAATTAATAACGGATCGTTTTCTTTGACTTCTTGTCCGACTTTCACGCTAATTTCTAGAATCAATCCAGGCATCGGTGCTTTAATAGCGTTGATTACTTTGATTCGTCCACGTTCAATTCCCATGCTTTGAATTAAAATATCCAATGCGTCAGAAATGGCGACTTCATAAGTAGTATTATTGACTTTAATAGTATATTTTTTGGAAATAAAATCGGTAGCAATAATTTCAGCTTTGTACGATTTGTTGTTTTTTAGTATGTGGAATTTAGTATTTCCACTCGGAATTGCATCCAGATTTTTGAGGTCACTTTCTGATAAATCAATTGGAGTTCCTTGATTCACCGAAAGTTTATACGAATTACTCATAAGTCATCATTTAATTGGTAGTAAATTTAGAAAAAAGAATGGATTTTTTATACGATAAACAACATTGAATTTGAGAAATTATAACACTAACAATCCTATTTGCTTTAATTTATTGATGGATTTCGAATACCAAAACAACTCAAAATCTTCGAATTTAGTTTCGAAATCGGATTTGAGTTGGGCGAATGTGGTCATTTTTTGATTATAAACAGCAATCGATTCTAATGTTGTGATTAACCATTGTGCTATATTGTTCTCTAAAGAAATCTCAAAAGTTTCAGTTTTATCATGAAAAGTCAATTTTGTCATTTCCCATGAATTGCCTTTTTTCGATTTTGTGAAGTTTTCTGCAATTGGTTTTCCTCCTATCCAAACAATTTTTGCTTGCCCCCTAACCCCCAAAGGGGGAACTACTGAAAGTACATTTTCAATATAATTTGGATGTATTTTCGTTTTAGGGATTTTAAAATCAAACCAATCCTGCAACTCGTAATCAAAGCAAATTCCGTGCATGAAATTGAACAATGATTTCTTTAAACCAAAGCTAAATTTATCGTGATCAATGTTGGTTTTGTCTTTAAAATTGATGTCGTTGTTTGCGAATGATATTTCATTTTGTTCTGGAATCACGCCAAATTCCTCAGGAAACATGCCAACTGGCGAGTGTGCAGTCATGGCAAATTGATGCCAAAAACCGCTTTGCAAAACACCAACTTCAAACAATTGACGCACCATTTCCAAACTGTCGATGGTTTCTTGGATTGTTTGTGTTGGATAACCGTACATTAAATAGGCGTGCACCATGATTCCTGATTCGGTAAAATTTCGAGTGACTTGCGCCACTTGTTCGACAGTTACGCCTTTTTTTATCAATTCTAGCAATCTGTCGGAAGCGACTTCCAATCCGCCAGAAACCGCAATACAACCCGATTCTTTGAGTAAGAAACACAAATCGGCAGTAAAGCTTTTTTCAAAACGAATGTTTGTCCACCATGTCACGACTAATTTTCGTTTGATGATTTCCAACGCTAATTCGCGCATTAATGCTGGCGGCGCTGCTTCATCTACAAAATGAAATCCGTTTTCACCAGTTTGGGCAATGAGCTCCTCCATCCTATCGACTAAAATTTTCGCAGCAATGGGTTCGTACAATTTGATGTAATCTAACGAAATATCACAAAAGGTACATTTTCCCCAATAGCAACCGTGCGCCATGGTGAGCTTGTTCCAACGGCCATCACTCCATAAACTGTGCATAGGATTGGCTATTTCGATAACCGAAATGTAGGTGTCTAAAAGCAAATCGGAATAATCGGGAGTGCCAACTTCGGATTGTTTGTAATCGGATTTTGGAGAGTTGTTTTTATAGACAACTTGGTCGTTTTCAAGAATAAAAGTTCGTTTATACTCTTTATCAATTATCAATTGTTCATCATCAATTATCAATTGAATAGGAAGTTCTCCATCGTCAAGCGTTATAAAATCAAAGAATTCAAAAACGCGTTCGTCTTTTACATCGCGAAGTTCGGTGTTGGGAAATCCGCCACCCATGGCAATCTGAATCGTTGTAAAATTACTTTTTATAAACTGAGCACATCGAAAAGCGCTGTATAAATTTCCGGGAAACGGAACCGAAAAACAAATGAGTTTGGGTTGGACTTTTTCTATTTTTTCTTTTAGAATTTGGAGTGTAATTGCATCGATGTATGTCGGTTGTTTTTGCAAATGCGAATACAATTCATCAAACGAATTGGCGCTTCTACCCAAGCGTTCGGCATAACGACTAAAACCAAAATTCTCATCTACACATTCTACGATATAATCCGACAAATCTTCGAGATATAAAGTGGCTAAATGTTTTGCTTTGTCTTGCATTCCCATCGAACCAAACGCCCATTCCATATCGTCGAGCTGTGCAAAACGAGAGGCTTCCGGAAGAAAATTTCCCGAACAAATTTGTCGCGCTAATGTTGGATTTTTGCCTTGAAGAAAAGCAATTACGGCATCGATAGTTTTAATGTAATCAGTTTGTAGGGAATAGATTCGTTGGGAGTTGTCGGTTGTTGGTTGTCCGTTATTAGTTGAGAAAATTTTGGTTAAACCATTTTTAGAAAACAATTCCGCTATCACTTCAATTCCCAAATCCATTTGAAAAGCAGAGATGTTTTTGGTGTTCAAAAATCCTTTCAAATATGCTGTGGCAGGATAGGGCGTATTGAGTTGCGTGAATGGTGGCGTTATGAGAAGTAAGTCTTTCAATTAAAATTATTTTTACAAAAGTAAAATTTAAAATTTAGGATTTAACTATTTTTTGTGAAATTGAATTTGTAAAACGAATTTGAATTTTGACTATTTTTACAAAAAATTACTAATGCCAACCGACTGTATCACGTATCAAAATTCAGGATATTTCACTAAATTAATTGTAGATTATTTAGATGAAAAAGCGGAATTGAAATCGTTGTACAATCGTTTTCCGAAGATTGGGAATTTCAAAAATCAAATTGAAGAAAAGAGTAAAAACTTTGATGGAGATAGACAAATTTTAGTTTCTGAATTAGAAAAGCAATATTCCAATTTTGAAATTTCAGATGTAACTTCGAGTAACATCCAACTTTTAAAAAACACTAACACTTTTACAGTTACGACTGGGCATCAGTTGAATTTATTCACTGGACCTTTGTATTTTTTATATAAAATCATTTCAACGATTAATCTGTGTAAGGAATTAAAAGCCAACTATTCTGAATATGATTTTGTTCCAATCTATTGGATGGCAACCGAAGATCACGATTTTGAGGAAATCAATTATTTTTATTTTAAGGATAAAAAAATGCAATGGAAAGAAGAAAGTTCTGGACCGGTTGGGCGACTTTCCACAAAAGGATTGGAAGAACTATTTTCGCAATTTAGTTATGAAATTGGATTAGGAAAAAATGCGGATTATCTCAAATTACTATTCCAAAAATCGTATTTAGAAAATTCCAATTTAGCAGATGCAACGCGTTTTTTAGCAAATGAATTGTTTAAGAAGGAAGGTTTAGTGATTTTAGATGGCGATTCGGTTGAATTGAAAAAGCTATTTATTCCATACATTAAGGAAGAATTACTTCATCACACCTCGTATAAAAAAGTTTTAGAAACCAATGCCGTTTTAAAATCATATAAAATCCAAGTCAATCCTCGTGAAATCAATTTATTTTACATTGAGGATAATTTAAGAGAACGCATCGTCTTTGAAAATAATCGCTACAAAATAAATACTACAGAAATCGATTTTTCTGAAAATGAAATTTTAAACGAGTTAGAAAATCATCCCGAAAAATTCAGTCCAAATGTGATTTTAAGACCTTTGTATCAAGAAATTATTTTACCTAATTTATGTTATATTGGTGGTGGTGGTGAAATTGCGTATTGGTTGGAATTGAAATCCAATTTCGAATCCAATAACGTAACTTTTCCAATGTTGTTAGTTCGAAATTCGGTGGTTTTAACTTCTCAAAAACAAGTAGAAAAAATTGACAAATTAAATTTAACTTGGAGTAATTTATTCGCAAATCAACAGGAATTATTCAATTCTAAAACCAAAGAATTTTCCAGCTATACTATTAATTTTTCATCTCAAAAAGAACATTTAAAAAAACAATTTGAATCCTTATATAAAATTGCAGAAACCACTGACGCTTCTTTTTTAGGAGCCGTAAAAGCGCAAGAAACAAAGCAAATTAAAGGATTAGAAAATCTTGAAAAGCGATTATTAAAAGCAGAGAAAAGAGTTCATTCCGATAAGTTGGAACGCATTTTACTTTTACAAAACGAATTATTTTCAAATCAAAATTTACAAGAACGTAAAGCCAATTTTTCTGAGTTTTATTTGGAATATGGAAGTTCGTTTGTCGAAAAATTACTTCTCGAATTAAAACCACTTAATCATGAATTTAAAGTTATGATTTTGTAATTTAACCGCAAAGTACGCAAAGGTTTTACGCAAGGTTCGCAAAGATTTACATCTGTCTAAATAAAGTCATGTCTTTCGCTTCAATTTTTCTAAACTTTTAAACTCCTAAACTTTTAAACTTGAAATAAAAAAGTTTACTTTTGCACCCGAATTAAAAAATACATTTAAAAAATGGCTACAAATAGAACATTTACAATGATTAAACCTGATGGTGTTGAAAACGGACACATCGGTGGAATTTTAAACATGATTACAGAAGGTGGTTTCAAAATTGTTTCTTTGAAATTAACACAATTAACGGTTGCCGATGCTCAAGCATTTTACGCAGTTCACGCAGCTAGACCTTTTTACGGAGAATTAGTAGAATTTATGACTAGAGGTCCAATTGTAGCTGCAATTTTAGAAAAAGATAATGCTGTCGAAGCATTCAGAACTTTAATTGGTTCGACTAATCCCGCTGATGCTGCCGAAGGAACTATTCGTAAAAAATACGCAACTTCAATTGGAGAGAATGCCGTTCATGGTTCTGATTCTGATGAAAACGCCGCTATTGAAAGTGCATTCCATTTTGCTGGAAGAGAGCAATTCTAGTGTTCAGTGCTCAGTAATCAGTTGTCAGTTTGCCTTCATTAAATATAAAATTCCATTTCACAGAAGTGGGATTTTTTTTATAAAATAACTAATCACATTTCATTTTTAAAATAAAGTTATTGAATTTTTATTATATTTGAAGCTATTAATTAACCCAATAAAATTTACTTAAATGATGAAAAAACTATTTTATTTATTAATGCTAATCTTGTTGACGAGTTTGACTTTCGGTCAAAATTCAAACTGGCAAAAAATTACTGCTTCACAACTAGACCGAGCAACCAATTTAAATGGTCTTAATAAAGACCATTATGAAACATTTCAATTAAATTTGGATGCTTTTAAAGCAACATTGAGTTCGGTTGCACTTCGAGGAACAACGAACAATAGTCAAACTATTATTTCGTTCCCAAATGAGAATGGTAATTTAGAGCAATTTAAAGTGTATGAAGCTCCTTTGTTATCTCCAGAAATGGCATTGCAATTTCCAAATATTAAAACCTATGTAGGATTTAGTATTGATAATCCTGGAACAAGAGTGCGTTTTTCTGTAACGCCACAAGGAGTTCAATCTATGGTTTCTTCTGTTAATAAACAAAATACATTTTTAGTTCCTTTAAATAGAAATGGAAACAATCAATACATCGCGTACAACAGAAAAAGCAGAGCAAATTTTGTTAAAGAATTTGAATGTTTAACTCCAAATGAAGTTATTAAATCGAATAGCGAAAATGGAAATGTAAACAGAGATGCAAACGATCAACTATTAAGAAGACTAAGAGTTGCTATTTCAACAACTGGTGAATACACCAATTTCTGGAATGATGGAAACGCTGGGAATGGTAATGCTCAAGCAGATGCTTTAGCGCAAGTTGTTGCCACATTAAACAGAGTAAATGAAATTTTTGAAGTGGATATGGCGATTACTTTTCAATTGGTGTCGGGTACAAATATTATATATCCAACTGCTGGAACAGATCCTTATACAGGAAGTCCTAATGCACAATTGCAAACTACGCTAACTTCTGTTGTAGGTGCAGCAAATTATGACATAGGACACTTGTTTATGTATGCTGGCAATAATGGAAATGCTGGTTGTATTGGTTGTGTTTGTGTTGATGCTTCAAAAGGAAGTGGATTTTCTGCGCATACTTTTTTAGACAATAATGGTGGGCCATATATGGCTGATTTCTTTGATATTGATTATGTGCCTCACGAAATGGGACATCAAATGGGAGGTAATCATACTTTCTCACACAATACTGAAGGAGCTGGAGTTAATTCAGAGCCCGGTAGTGGAACTACCATCATGGGTTATGCTGGTATTACCGGAGCAAATGATGTTCAAGACCATAGTGATGCGTATTGGCATTACCATAGTATTCGACAAATTCTACTTAATTTAGTTACGAGAACGTGTTGGACAAGTACACCAATTACTAACAGTCCTCCAGTTGCTGAAGCGGGAATCAATTACACCATTCCAAAAGGGACTGCCTTTGTTTTAACAGGTTCGGCTACAGATGCTAATGCTGGTGATATTTTAACCTACTGTTGGGAACAAATTGACAGTGGTGGTTCAACTAGTACCTCATTTGGACCAACAAATGCTGCAGGACCAGTTTGGAGATCTAGAATGCCAACGCTTTCTAATAAGAGATACATGCCAATATTCTCTCGTGTGTTAGCTGGACAACTTACCGAAACTAATCCGGTGGAAACTGCTGCCAATACTTCTTGGGAAACCGTATCCAATGTAGCAAGAGCATTAAATTTTGGTTTAACAGTACGAGACAGATCGGAAGCAAATGGAACTGGTCAATCACCACAAACTAGTTATGACACCATGCTGGTGTCCGTTAACGGAACTGCTGGGCCATTCACAGTAACATCTCAAAACAGCAATGTACTATGGAATGTTGGAACGTCACAAACTGTAACATGGAATGTAGCTGGAACTGATATTGCGCCAGTTAACACGCCAACTGTAAATATTTTACTTTCAATTAATGGAGGTTTGACTTTTCCATTCACATTAGCTACGAATGTTCCTAATGATGGATCGCAAACGATAACTGTTCCCGTTATTGGTGGAGATACTGCACAAGCGCGCCTTATCGTAGAGGGTAACAGCAACATTTTTTATGCTGTAAACACTACCAATTTTAGTATCCAAGGATCTGAATTTGTATTAAATACACCTATTCCAACTGCTACTATCTGTTCTGGAAATAATGCTGTTTACAATTTTACATACAATACATTTTTAGGATTTACAGGAACAACTACATTTTCGGCAACAGGTTTACCAGGGGCTGCAACTATTACTTTTAGTCCTACAACTGCTGTATCAGATGGAACTGCTGTGACTGCTACAGTTTCTAATACTGCTAGTTTAGCTCCAGGAACTTACAATTTTAATTTAGTTGGTACTTCTGGAACGTTAGTAAAAACAGTTGTTGTTACCTTAATTGTTTATAATAACACACTTGTTGCAGCCGTTCTTGCTACTCCAGCTGATGGTGCTACAAATACAAGTGCTACAATTAATTTAACTTGGAATGCTAATGTTAACGCGCAAAGTTATTTAGTTGAAGTAGCTACCGATAATGGATTTGCCACTATTGTAAGCACGGGCACAGTAGCTGTCAATAACTACACTGCAACTTTAAACACTAATACAACTTACTATTGGAGAGTTAGAGCTTCTAACTTATGTATCACTGCTGCTTATTCTTCGGTTTTCAGTTTTACAACAGCCAATATAAGTTGTGCTACGTTCACTGCTACAAATACTCCAATTACTATAAGCCCATCAGGTGCTACTGGTGTTTATAATTCAATTATTAACGTTCCTTCTAATTTGACAATTACCGATGTAAATGTTACTGTCAACATTACGCATACATGGGATTCCGATTTAAGTATTTCATTAATTAGTCCGACTGGAACTACTATCGATTTATCTTCGGGCAATGGTGGTCAAGGTGATAATTACACCAACACCATTTTTGATCAGCAAGCTACTACTGTTGTTACTGCTGGTGTACCCCCATATACAGGTTCATTCATTCCTGAAGGAAACTTATCATTATTAAATGGACAAATGTCTGGTGGAAATTGGACAATAAGAGTTGCAGATACTGCCAATTTAGATGGAGGTACAATCAACAGTCTTTCGATTACTATTTGCGCTCAAGGAACGTTTTCAGTTAACGAAAGTCAATTTAATGAGTTTGTGATTTTTCCTAATCCAAATAACGGAGAGTTTACTGTTAAATTAAATTCTGATTCAGGAGAAGCTATTAATGTAGCTGTCTTTGATATGAGAGGACGTTCTATTTTCCAGAAAAATTATAATCCAACAAATACCTTTGAACAAGTTATTCAATTGGATAATGTTGAATCTGGAATTTACTTAGTGAATGTAAGTGATGGAATTAACAAATCGACAAAAAAAATTATAGTGAAATAAATACAAGTTTAGTTATATAAGAAAACCATTCGTTAATGCGAATGGTTTTTTTTTATGAAGATACTAGACTATACTTATTATCTCAAAACTAGTTCTTTAACAATTTCTTTCCGTAATTCATCATTCAACATGGTAATAATTTTTTGTTTTCCATAACTTAATTCTTCACGCAAAACAGCTGATGTTAGTTTAACATATAACGTACTTCCTTTTAAAATTACTTCTTGCGTATAACTGTTCACGCCATTTCCCATAAGGTTTTTCCATGCTTGCTCTACGTCAATTTTATCCATGCCCGCTTCGAGCTTATTAACTTGAATAAACTGTTTTAAAACGTCGCTTATCGAACCTTCATTACTTTGTCTTTTTGCCATTATTTTAAAGAAAATGGAATTTGTTTTTTATAATGGTATTCTAAATTGGCTGCGTTTTTTAGCACTAAAACAGAATCTTGAAGTTCAAGAATCTCTTCTTTCCATTTTCCGAAATTGGTACTGTAATTAATGTAATAATCGCCATCTTCATCAGATATTGAAATGGTTTCTTTTACATTATTTGTCGTATAAGTGCCGTCCAATTGTGGCATTACTTTTTGACGAAAACCTTTTTTATCTTTTAACTCAAAAAAATC
>JAYVFV010000087.1:0-5236 GCA_043772885.1 Flavobacteriales bacterium | reverse complement strand
GCTTCGCTTTCATAATCGGTTCTGGTAACCAATTGATGATTGATTTCTGCCAATTTATTCTCGACAATTTTTATATCGGTAAACGCTTCATACGCTTCTTCGAGAACAGTTCGTCCTTGTTCGAAATCGATATCCTGACGAAGGAAACCAATGCGCACTTCTTTTTCGGTCGCCATACTTCCCGAATCGGGTTTGATATCGCCTGCTAAAATTTTCAGCATGGTTGATTTTCCGGCACCGTTTTTTCCGACAAGTCCTACTCTGTCGCCAGCTCCCATTCTGAAAGTTACTTCTTCAAATAAAAAAGTTCCGCCAAAGGAAACCGACAAATTGTGTATATTAAGCATTGTTAAAATTTTGTTTTAAGTTTAAAGTTTCAAGTTTTTAGAAATCTTAAACAAGCACTATTGTTGTAAATTTGCAACATCAAATTAATGATAAACCAATTTTTTTGCAAATGTTAAAAAAAGGAAGCACATTAAATAGTATTTTAACAGGAAGTTGTCCTAAATGTCAAGAAGAAAATATGTATGTGGTAAAAAATCCTTATTTGCTGAAGACTTTATACAAAATGAACAAGACCTGTAGCCATTGTCACACGCGATATGAAATAGAACCGTCGTTTTTTTATGGAGCAATGTATGTTAGTTACGGTGTTTCTATTGCGTTTGGAGTTGCTTTCTTTGTCATCGCTTATTTTATTTTACAAACTACAGCAAAAACAGCAATGATGGCATTAATTGTTGGAATAATTGCTTTGATGCCTGTAATTGCAAGATTATCTAGAAATATTTACATCAATATGTTTATTCATTTTGATAAAAACTGGAAGCAAAATTCTTGAAACGTTTGATATCTACGTAGGAATTTAATTCGGATTTGTTTTCGATATGTTCGAATAGCATTTTTGCCATTGCTGGCGCTAACATGACACCACGGGTTCCTAATCCGTTTAACAAATACATGTTTTTGTGAATGGAATGCATTCCCAACATTGGTCTTCTGTCTTTTACAGTTGGACGAATTCCAGCTAAATGATTCAGTATTTCAAAATCACATTGGATTAATTCATTTAATGCTGTAATCAATTCTTCTTTTGCAGCTTGTGTTGGCGTATTGGTTTTATCTTCCCAATTATAAGTAGCTCCAACTTTATAAATATCGTTTCCGAGTGGAAGAATAAAAATTCCAGTTTTAACAACAACATCTAAATTCAAATTTGGCGCTTTTATAAGTACTAATTCTCCTTTAGCTCCTTCAAGTGGTAAACTAGAAAAAAACGGATTTAAAAGCATTCCGTATCCTTCTGCGAAGACAATTTGTTTGGCAGTGCAATTTTTATATTGAATGCAATTAGTATTAAGTAGCAATTTATCGTATTCGAACGTTTCTTCCAAATAGGAATCGATTGATGCTAAATAACTTTTATAGGATGCTAATAATAACGTTGTATCAACAAACCCAGAATACAGTACTTCGCCAAAACCTAAGGGAGAAGCAATCGCATTGTGTTTTTTGGTTATTAAATTGGGAGAAAGAAAATCGGAAAGATTGGGTTTATCGGAAGCTGTAAACCAATTGTTTTGTTCTTCTACAGAATGGAATTTTCGCAGAAGCGGCATTTTATAGTCTAACGCAACATTGAGTTTTATTTCTAAATCGGAATAGAATTCGTGAAGCAAATCGATTTGCACTTTAGCTTGCCAAACTTCAGTAAATCGTTTTAAGATAACTGGATTGTAAAGTCCGGCGGCAACTTTGGAAGAATTTTGCGATTGATTGTTGATAACGAGAACTGTTTTTTTGTTTTGCAAAGCAGTTTCTGCAAAGGCAATTCCGGCTAATCCACATCCCACAATAATATAATCGACCATTTATATGTAAATAATATTTCAGCTATTAACTTTAGTTTTATTAGTATTGAATTGCATTTAAACCACATAGAAACATAGATTTTTAAAACTTTAAAAAAGAAGCTTCGCTTTGTTTTAGAGAACAATAGACTATGATTCTATGTGGTAGAAAATTAATAATTGAAGAGGTTATTAAATAAAAAACTCCTACCAAAGGTAAGAGTTTTTACTATTTTTGGAAAACTATATTAGTAGTTCCACATGTCTTGTTCGAAGTTACGAATCTTTTCTTTAACGCGTTCTGATTCTAACAATTGAAGTTGTGCATTGTCTTTCATGTACGCATCGATAGTTCTATCGCCATACACATTTTCTTCTTTGTAAATCAAACCATTGAAACGCCTTGAATTTAAAAGGTGATCGAAGGTAATTGGCATCGCTGAGTTTTTGTCATTGAATGCTTTTGCTTCGTGGAGTACATCACGAATAGAAGGGAAAAATACCCAAAACAAATCGATAGTATCATCATTCCCTTTTGCTTTATCTCTAGCTTCTCTAGCTACTGGACAAATGGCAAGCAATCGGTATTTCAATTCACTTTGACGTTTGTCAAAATACCAAAACCCTTTTACTCTGTATCCAGAAATATCGGATGCATCAAGTATCGTTTCATTGATATATTGCTTGTCTAGCACTTTTGCTCCCGATTTATAATCAGCAAAATAATTATTATACTCATCAATACCTGCAGGAATGGTGTCTGTAAATTTGAAAACACTTTCCATATCAGCCAATGTTTTTTTAGAGTTAAAGTAATCATCACCGTACACTTCTGTAATTTCGCCTGATTTTATACCATTTAAAAGTACTTGAAATAACGATCTTCTTTCTTTACCTACAAAAGCAGTATCAACAGGAAAGTATAAAGGAAAATTAATTCTTTCATCAAGATCAATTAATTCCCAAGTTGTTTTTCCCATTAAAACGTCTCTATCATGCACGTATCCGTAAGGAAGTGGTTTGTCATTATCAGCTTCTAATTGAGCGGCTGTTTTCAAACCAATTTCATCTGGAATTTTAGCATTTAATAGATTGTATTGTGCTTGAGAAGTATAACTTCCTGCAATTCCCAAAACAACTAATAATAAGTTTTTCAATTTCATAATGTTTTTTCTAAGTTATCTAAGTAGGTTTATAACGACTAACTTAAATTTTTATTGTATTTCGTATATAGCTACAGCTGCTGTTTGTGTTGCTATATTAGCACCTATTACTTTAGTTTTAATATCAGAAATCGTAATTTGATCTCCTTTACTAGCTCTTGTTAATGCCGCTTTACAACGCGCATCAACTCTATCACCGTTTACAACAATAGAAGCTTGTCCTGGCACTTTTAAAGCAAATTGTACTACTTGAAATTTCAAGTCATACAAGAAATCAGGTAAAACTGCTGATATTTGAGATACTTCTAAACGTGACTTAGCTCCTTTTTGCAGTCCAAATCCTCCACCAATCGCACCAAGTGGAGCAGGAATATTTTTAATTCTGAATGTTTTTTTATCTGAAACAACTTGTTTATTAGGTAATGTACCTTGTACACTAACTGTAACTTCAGTTCCTGATCCTGGATTCAAATTGTATTTTCCGTTACCTGTAGCTTTTGATAATCCAGCTCCTGAAGCTTTTACTTTATCATCAGAAATACCTGCAAATGAAATTGTCATTGGGTTTGGTAAACCTCTGTAAACAACGTTCATTTTATCAGCAGAAATGTTAGCAGAGTTTGGTTTAGGAACCACTACATAATTTCCTTTTATTGGTAAGCTTACTACTTTTCCACCTTCATCAAAGTTGAAAGTTCCAGTAATTTCATGCTCTCCAACAGAACCCGCTCCGAAAGAGAAATCAGCCTGACCAGCAGTAGCTTTTACAGATACTCCGTTTACGATAACTGATTTTGCAATCAAATCTGGATCAAATTTACCAAGAATAATTTTTCCTTTCACTGCTTCTCCTTGGAAGAAAGCCGATTTTTCAGGAACAACAATTGGTTGGTATTTTGTTAACGAAGCTGCAGAAATCAAACTTGTTTGGAACATTCCAGCAATAATATCACTTTCTGTTGTTTTAATATCGGCTTGCACTTGTGATAATTTTGTAATGGATGCAATTAATGGAAATCCATGATAATTGTATTCTAACCATTCAACTGTCGTACCAGCACTTTTAGATTTAACAGCATTTGTTGCAAATCTACCTTCTATCTTTTTCATCTCATCTTCAGCAATGGCGCTTCCACCAATTTGCTTTATTTGAGCAGAATAATCTCTAATTTTGGCTATAAACTCTTGTCCTTCTTTAGACACTTTATCGCCTTTGAAAAACAAGTCGTCAAAGTATTCACCTTTATCCATTTTTTCAAAAACCCCTTCTTCGTTCATATCGAATTTAGCGGATGACGCTTTTTTCATTTCTTCGATGTAATTGTAAAAATCTTTAGATAAAGCTCTGATTTTTTCAACTTTTATTTTCTTTTCACCAAATTGACCTGATTGTTCTGATGCTTTTTGAGCTAATTGTGCAAATGCATCATCATTCCGTAAAGTGGTTAACTGATTTGATTCTACGATTTTTTTATTTAAAATTCCAAAAGCCGACAATACTTCTTTTGACATGTTCAATGCCAACATTGCGATGAATACCAAGTACATTAGGTTAATCATCTTCTGTCTAGGGGTTAATTTTCCTCCTGCCATTTTTTCTAATTAGTTAGTTTAAAATTGTTTAATATAAATTTAGTTTAAAACTAATTATCCTTTGTTACTCATTGCAGAAAGCATTCCACCATAAACATTATTCAATGTTGAAAGGTTAGACGTTAACGATTGCATTTGGTCTTTTAATTTTAAGTTGTTTTCAGCAACTTCGTTGTTGATTTGAGCGTTTCTTTCAGCACTTTGAACCTGAACAGAATACAAACTGTTTAAAGTTTCTAAATGAGAAGACGCTTTCGTCATTTCTTCTGAATATTTTTTAGTTGAAGCAACAGCGTCAACCGTTGGAGAAATTGCTCTGGCAGCTCCTTCAAAATTTTTGATACTATCTCCTAAGCTTGCCATTAATGCTCCGTCAATTTTAGCTTCTTTCAACATAGCGTCTAATTTTTGAGATAATAAACCTTGTGCATCTTCTGGGTTTTCTTTTTTAGCTTTTTGTTTCGCTTCTCCACCTGCTAATTCAGGGTATACTAATGACCAGTCTAGTTCTTTGTCAACATCTTCAAATGCTGATAATGCAAAAATTAATGCTTCTGTAACAAGACCAATAGTAAGCATTACGTTACCTGTAAGTGGTCCAAGTTCAAAGTGAATAATTTTAAATAA
>JAYVFV010000086.1:0-5243 GCA_043772885.1 Flavobacteriales bacterium | reverse complement strand
AAATAGTCAACAGTATTTTCTAATTCTTTTAGAGCAAAATCAGTCCAAAAAATTTTATAGCCATTTTTCATATAGCTTTCTAGCGTTTGAATGTGGATTTAGTTTTCCATCTTCCGCATCTTTTAAACCTTGCTCGATAGATTGCTTTTCATTTTCAGAAATGGAATTCCACCAATCTTGGTTTTCTTTTTTCCGCAACGCCATTATTTTCTCAATCATTGTTGAGTCTTCAATAGTTGAAAGCCATTGGATTAATTCCAATTTTTTATTAAGTAGGTTTAACTCGATATTCATAATACAATTATTTAATAAACCAAAAGTACAAATATTATTGTATAGTGTTTAATAATGCAAAATAAAAAACTGTTATGTAAGTGCCGCTTATGAATCTGTTGCGACTTTTGAAACGTTTTATTTTTCACGCGCACAAAACGAGGAATATATTGTAACTGCTGTTATAGGTATCAAATTCAGACAATTTATCATCTATTTTAATGGTTTTGTTCATCGATTGTATTTTTTACAACATTGCCTATAACTTAAAAACAAAATTTACCTCTTCAAAGCAAAATGTCCCTTAACACTTCTACCATCCTGTAATTGTATGTAATACCAATAGTCATCAGAAATTTGCTCTCTTCCATTATACTTACCATCCCAACCCAATTGTGCTGGCGTAAATTGTTTTAAAAATCGACCGTAGCGATCAAAAATTTGAATAATAGATTTGGAATACTGTTGCGCATTGGCACCTTTAATGTTCCAATAATCATGATAACCATCACCATTTGGAGTAAAATAATGGGGAATGCCCAAAACTGAAATTTGCTGACTCACAGTCCCACATCCATTCAAATCTTCAATATAAACGGTATGAAAACCCATGTCTACATGGGTAAAGTAATTCGATGTTTGAGGCGGACCACCATCAATATGATACACGTAATTGCCAATTCCAGTAACGAGTATTTCAACCGTATTGTTCTCGCTTAAATCGACTATGTTTATGTTTTGTATGGTTGCAGCATTAGAAGCCACAACTGTAATAGTTCGTGTTCTGCTACATCCTTGTGGATTTGTAGCCACATCAACCGTATAAATTCCCGCAGTATTAACAGCTATTGCATACGATGTTGCTGGATGAAGTGCTCCGTTAAGATACCATCGGTACGTGTAATTTGACGTTGGCGTTCCATCTGTAATTCCAGCATTAATACTAACAGTAAATGATGGAAGATTGGTACACACCAATTCATCTCCAACTAAATCGATATTCGGCAACGGATTAACCACAAACGGAATCGTCACTATTGAAGGACAAGTTGTATTCAACGGATTGGTAACGGTAACTATTACATTTTGAGTTCCGGTGGTTAAAGTAGGAGCAATGCTGGTTAAAACAGTTCCGTTTTGCAAGGTATACGTAACGGTCATTCCAGTTTGTCCGTTGAGAATTGTAGCTTCAAATGATGCAGTGTTAAAAGTAATTAAACCATCTTGATCTGATGGATCTAGTTCGTCGTCACACTTGGTTGTTAATGCAATCGGAATCGGATTTGCATTGGGTTTAACATCAACAATAAACTGTACCGTAGTTTCGTCATAACACGGAATTCCGTTATTTGTAGCTGTGGTATTATTCGTAATTCTAACTTTTATGGTTTGCGATGTACTGTTAAAAGTAGCAGGAAACGGACTCGTAATAAAAGCACCATAAGCATCTTGTAGCGGATTGTTAGCCGCATTAAAATAAGTAATGGTTTTATTGGTTTGTCCTTGTAATAAATTCGCTTCTAAAGTTGTGGTATTGAATGGAACTATTCCGTCATTGGTAGCATCATCACATTCTTTATAATTGGGAATAGTATGAGCAATCGGCAACGCTTCAACGGTTAAGGTTATAAACGGACCAAGTCCGAAACAAGCATTGTCTAAATTACTATCGACACGGACATAAATATCTTGCTGATTTATAATAACATTTCTATAATTGGAGATGTTAGTTATAGCATTAGTTTCTGCCAAAGCATCTGCATTATTTGCAAAATAACGTATCGTATAATTGGAGCTTGGAGGAGGAAGTAGCGCCTGGATATTAGAAGTCACCGAACTAAAATCAAATGCCGAAAAACCATCGGTATCACTTGGTAAATTGTCGTCACAAACAGTAAAATCTCTGTGAAAAGTTGCCGCATTAATTTGAGTTACAGAAACAATTAAATTTAATTGTGCAACTCTAAAGCAGTTGTTGACGTTCACCACGCGAACCCAAACGGTTGCGTTGCCACTGTTATAAACGGTTGGTGTTGCAATTTGTAGCGCCGTATTGTTGGTATTTGCAGCAACGAATGTGGTAAAATATGTAAACGTTTCAGCAGCAAAATTAGCTGATATAAAATTGTTTATTTCTGTTAAATTAAAATCGGAAATGCCATCGGTATCATCGTCACATTGTTTTAAGGTAACTGGCGAATTCAAAACTGGTAAGGCATAGGTTGTTAAAGTCGCAGCAGCCGAATACAAGCCACACGAATTACCGTTTTTATTTAAAAACACACGGTATTGGTATCCAATCATTCCTGGACTAACATTGGAAACCGTTAGCGAAATAGTTGTAACTCCAGAATAAGTGGCGTTATTAGTCAAATTGTTCCAAACTGTTCCGCCATCGGTAGATAATTGCCATTGGTAACTGTTAACCGCATTTGTAGTTATCGTAAAAGTTGCATTCTGCAGTTCGCAGGTAGTAACGTCTTGTGGTTGTGTGGTGATTGTAATTATTGCAGTTGTTATGTAATTTGAATTTGGAGTTGTATATCCGATGCCACTGGTTACACTTCCGTTAGTATTTACAGTTGGCGGCGTTACATTTCCTAATAATCCGTCTGAATTGGTATCAATAAATCCAGCTTCAATAACATCATTACAACCATCACCATCACTATCCAAATCGAGATAATTGGAAGCAGTATCGGTATCATTACTGGCAATTGTAAAATTTGCTATTCCGTTATCTGTTGCTGTTTCTAGCGTATTTGCCAGTCCATTACTACCAAAATTACCGCCGTCAATTACCCCGTTAAAATTGGTGTCGGGAGCATTGTGTCCCGCTTCAACAAGATCGTATATACCATCGTTATCACTATCCAAATCTAAATAATCGGGAATACCGTCATTATCAGTATCGGCTGGCGTAATTCCAGTTCCGAAACTATCATCGATTCCATCATCATTGGTATCCATATTTGTGAGCGGTGTAAAACCAATTCCTTGTGATTCAACATAATCTGGAATTCCGTCATTATCACTATCAAAATCAAATTGATCGAAAACACCATCATTATCTGAATCTATTGGAACACAGGTGGCATAAAATTTTAAAGTTGTTTTATTACTCGCCGAATCTAAAAGGTTTTTATGCGTAAAACTAAAAGTAGTGGATTGACTTGTCAAAAATTTAAATGTTCCCGTTCCGGCAATTAATGGAATAGTATTATTCAATCGAAATCGAATTTCAAACGAAGAATAATCGGTTACACCACTTTCATAAATACCATCATAATTGGTGTCGATTAACAATTGATTTGTTGGATTTAGAACCGTTATCGTTTTATTTATTGGAGAATTAACAACGTATTCTGCATTTGAATTTAATAAATCGGAAGCATTTGCAGTAGTAATGTATTCCAATCCAATCGACATCGGTTGGGCAAAAGTCATTTCATATTTTACCCAATTTGTTTTTCCAGCAGGAATATCAGAAATAAAACTACCGTCAGCATTTCCAATAAAAGGACTCGGACTTGCCACAGTTGATGTAGTAATAATTCCAGTAAATGAATTGGAATAAGTACCTACAGCAACGGTTCCGGCTGCGGTATTAGCAAGTGAAATAATTTGATTTCCGTAGGATTCGGTACAATTTAAAATTCCGTCATTGTCGATATCCAAATCGATATTATCATTTACCAAATCATTATCGGAGTCGGTGGCGCATGAACTTACCGGAATCTCATCCGAAAAGAAATCGATGCCACAAGCCGTTAGTGACGCTCTTATTTTGTAATATCCAGGTTGCGTTGGGACATAAACATTGGACGTTGCACCAGCAATCGGGTTTCCATTAAAATACCATTGGTACACATCAAAATTACTTATTGTATTTACTTCTAAATTTACATTAGGAATACAGTTGGAAAGCGTCGACACAACAGGTTCGAATACAATTTCAGGTCGGAATGTAAATCCAGAATAAAAGCCACCATACGTTGCAGCACCACTAGATCCATAATAGGAAAGATACACTTGTTCGGTTGAAAAAACAGAAATATTTCCGGTTAAACCTTGAAAAGTGTAGGTGACAAATCCAGGATTTCCTGAAACAGTTAATGGTCCAGTTACGGTAATTCCAATTGGTAAAGTGGCTAATGTATAACTTACACTATCTATTATAAAAGTCAATGTTGCACCTGTTTTGGTAACAACACAAACAGTTCCAATGAAATTGGTCAGATTCCCCACTTCATTTAGGAATGGAATATTGTTTATCGATTTTGGTGTTTGACAACTCAGCGGCGGAACAAAATGCATGTTTTGATTGGCCTGACTGGTAGATCCTCCAATTCCTTGATAGGCAAAAGCATTTTTTGAAGTCCGTACATACAGATTATCATTCGCCGAAAAATCAGCTCCGTTTAAAGCTAAATATTGTCCTGCAGCAAGTGTTGTAATTGGAGTTGCACTTCCGTTTAAAAACACATCCGTATTGTTTTCATTGGCAACAATTAAAGGTCTTTCAGTATCATTTACGCCCGAACCTTTTATAAATATATATTCCATACCAGTTCTTTCGGCAGAAACGATTTGGTCCATTCCTAAATCTAAATTACTGGTTGTGCCATTACTTCCTGCAAACGAACCGCAGTTTACGACAATCGGTTTGTCTGATGTAATGGAAGCGCCAATCAAACCATCTCGATTGGCATTATTTGGTCCTTCTGCTGCCATTACAAAACTTTCTCCAGCATTTAAAACAATATTGGAAGGTGTATTACCAGCTGCCGTGTTGTTAATTAATATAACTCCAGGTTTTATATCATTAAAGGAGATGATTGTATTATTTTCGGTAGCGAGAATGGAAGCAAATGTATAATGATTGTCGGATGTATTGGCGACTCCGGTATTCACAAAAGCACCAATTCTGAAAACGGTGCCAAGTGCAGCACTTCCTTTAGAAACCAAAC
>JAYVFV010000085.1:0-16773 GCA_043772885.1 Flavobacteriales bacterium | reverse complement strand
AATTTTTTCTCAGTACATCACTCATTTAAGGATTGAGTAGTTTATTATAAGCTCAGTTACTCAGCTACTTTTCTCCCAACTCATAAAACGAAAATACCGAACCGCCGTAATTTTTCTGAAACGAAAAATGCATCATGTGGTCGAGTTTCGTTCTTTTAGAATGTTCTATAATTAACATTCCTTCTTGGACTAATAGTTTGTTTTCGAAGATAAGTTCAATTAGTTTTTCAAATGCTGATTGCTCAATTCCGTATGGAGGATCGGCAAAAATAATATCGTATGAACTTTTGTGTTTTTCTAAAAATTTGAAAACATCATTTTTTATCGCAGTGATATTCAAGTCAAATTCTTTTGCTGTTTTTTTGATGAAATTCACACAACCCATATCGCCATCAATACACGTAATCGATTCGCACCCGCGCGAACCAAATTCGTAGCTGATGTTTCCAGTGCCAGAAAATAAATCCAACACTTTTAATTCCGAAAAATTAAAATGATTATTCAACACATTAAATAACGCTTCTTTACTCATATCGGTCGTTGGACGGACGGGAAGATTTTTGGGAGCGGTAATGCGTCGGCCTTTGTATTTGCCAGAAATAATTCTCACGAGTGAAGTAGTATAAAGTGTTTGCGGTTTTCTTTTTCCGTGAAGGAATTTTTAAAATCGGAAACATCAAATAAGGAAATGTTTCGAATGTATCGGAATGCCATTTTGTAAAAAGCATCGTCATCTGTTATATTTCCTAGTATTTCTAATTTAAAATTCTCTGGATTCAGTTGCAATTGTTCGGCTGTAAAAAGAATATAGTAAATAAAATCTTCGGGCGTTTTATGGTCGAAAGAATTGTACAAATGCAATTGCTGATTTTGTAAAACAATAATTTCAAAATGACTTTCACTTACGTGGACAAACATTTTGCGTTCCTCATTATTCTTTGATAAATCGAGCAACTTCGTCACCAAAATGCTATTGGCATGTTTGTAATCAAACGAACCATATTGGTCAATAAAAAAATTATTCATGTTCACATACGGAATATAAACATTGTTCATTTCGTACTTGGATAATTCGTCAAAGGCAAAGAAATCGGTTTCAAAAACCTTAGTATTATATTGCAAATAACTTCCCAAAAACTCCTCGTCAAACAAAGCTTTTGGCACAAAAGTCGACAGATTATTACTGTGAATTACTACAATATCATCGTACTTATGATTCAATTCGGGGTTTTCTCTAAACACCCAAGCAAACAAGTCTTCAATCTTACCACTGCGCTGAAAACTGTCAAAATGAATGTTTTGTAACACCATTGGTTTACCACTCAACGTATCAAAAACACAAAATGACAATCCGTTCAAGGAAACCTGAATGGAAAGTTTTTTATAGGTTTTGTCGGTAATACTCGTAGTCATATTGGTTTTTTAATCGATACAAACTTACGAAAAAAGGTATTTAAAATAGTGACGCTATTTGATAAAATAAAAGTGTCTCCAACTGGAGACACTTTAGTAAATTATTGTTGGTCAAATATTATTTATCTGGAGGAGGAGTTCCACCGCTGGATAAACAATAGGTTGAATACGTTGCCCAATTAGCACCAGCAAAAGGAACAAGTCCTCCCCAACCAGTTTCTGTTTGCGCTACAGAACCGTTAGTATTGAACCTTTTCATTACAGAATGCGCCGCTACAATAATACATTGATCTTGAAGACCATTGATTGAACTAAGCGGAACAACAAATGAATGCGATGTTACAGCGGTTGCATTTGTAAAATTAACTTTGTTGTTAAATCTACCTGGAATTGGATTTCCATTACCGGCAGCAGGAGCAAGAATTAAATCACCTACATAAAGATGTAATTCAGTAAATTTCCAATCTCCTGTTGCGAAGTATTCTACTTCAAAATGAGTACCGTCGTTACTGATTTCAAGATAACCTGCCAAAATGTTTTGACCAGCATAAATAGGTTGGGTTACGTAAGTTGTCCCAAGGCGTTGAACTACTGAAACTGACGAAATTGTTTCTGTATTTTTTTGAACAGATTCTTGTGTATTTTCATCTTCGTTACAAGATAAAAAAGACACGGCCACTAGTAATAATAAAATTTTTTTCATTTCTTTAAAATTTAGTTAATATTTATGATAAATTTGATGAAGCGAACATATTTATAAATCGATGAAAAACAAAATATAATCGACGAAATACACTTTTTATGTTAAATTTATGTATTTATATAAGATTTATCTTATATAAATATAACCTTTTTTATTTATTAAAACTTCATTTACTTTTTACTTACTTTGCACTAAATCATTATTTTAGTGAGCAGCAAATTTTTTTATTCCATTCTATCCAAAAACTTTCCGTTTAATCCCACAATTAAACAAGATGCATTTTTTCAAAAAATTGCTGTTTTCATCATGAATACTTCTAATGATAGTATTTTTGTTTTAAAAGGATATGCAGGAACCGGGAAAACCACCGTCATTTCTACCATTGTAAATCATCTTATAGATATCAATAAAAAATACGTTTTGCTAGCACCAACAGGTCGCGCCGCCAAAGTAATTGCCAATTATTCGAACAAACCTGCTTTTACGATTCACAAAAAAATTTATTTTCCTAAGAAATCCAGTGGAGGAGGAGTTGCTTTTACAAAGCAACAAAACAAACATAAAAACACGATTTTTATCGTGGATGAAGCGTCGATGATTTCTGATCAAAGTAATGAAAGTAAGTTATACGAAAATGGAAGTTTGCTCGACGATTTGATTTCCTATATCTACAGCGGCGAAAATTGCAAGATGATTTTACTCGGAGATACAGCGCAACTTCCACCAATAAATTTGGATATTTCACCAGCTCTAAATACAGATACTCTCGAATTAAATTACGATAAAAAAGTCGATTGGATTGAACTCGATGAAGTAATGCGTCAGGAATTAAATTCCGGAATTTTATACAATGCAACCGAATTACGAGAACTTTTAAAAGACACTTTTATCACCGAATTCCAATTCAAATTAAAAGGTTTCAAAGACATTGTTCGGTTAACAGATGGTTACGATATTCAGGATGCAATTAATCAAGCTTACAGCAATTATTCGATTGAAGATACAGCATTTATTGTGCGTTCTAACAAAAGAGCGAATCAATATAATGAGCAAATCAGAACAAAAATTTTAGATAAGGAAAGTGAACTTTCGACAGGTGATTTTTTGATGGTAGTAAAGAACAATTACTTTTGGCTTAAAGAAAAAGACGAAGCCGGGTTCATTGCCAATGGTGACATTATAGAAGTATTAGAAATTTTTAGTTTTAAAGAGTTGTACGGATTTAATTTCGCCAAAGTAAAAATACGAATGGTTGATTATCCCAATCAAATTCCGTTTGAAACCGTTCTGATTTTAGATACTATAAAAAGCGAATCGCCGTCATTAACGTATGAGCAATCCAACACATTATATTCAGAAGTGATGAAAGATTACGAACACCTCACTTCGAAATACGCCAAATTCCAAAAAGTAAAAGAAAACGAATTCTTCAACGGATTACAAGTCAAATTTTCCTACGCAATTACGTGTCACAAATCGCAAGGCGGACAATGGAATACCGTTTTTGTAGAGCAACCTTATTTACCTGATGGCATCGATAGAGATTACATTCGTTGGCTGTACACCGCCATTACAAGAGCCAAAGACAAGTTGTATTTGATTGGTTTTAAGGAGGATAGTTTTGAAGAATAGAAATGAATTTAGTTCATATCCGTCGATTATATAAAAAAAAGTTTTACATTTATTTTTTCAATTTGAATGTATAATTACAAATTATGGCATCTTTAAATCCAAATACCACTATTCTGGGAGTAGCTTTCGCAAGACATTTGTTGCGAAGAGCGACATTTAAATATACTAAAGTTGCAATTGATCAATTTTCGGTATTAACTCCAGCTCAAGCATTAGATGTATTGTTTCAGAATGAATCACTCACAATTAGTTTGCCTTACGATCCCTTACCTAATGGTGCTGCAGATGGTTTTTGGACACAATCGACAGCCAATCCTAATACATTTACTGGGCAAGCCAGAAAGGCATCAATTGTATCAGGTTGGTGGTGGTACAATGCCATTTACAGTGTTACTCTAAAATACAAATTGGCTCACTTTTTATCAACGCGATTTACAGTAGAAAAGGTAAATGGTGCAGGTAGTGCAACTGAGTTTTATGATCATTTGCGATTACTAATGTATTTTGCGTACGGAAACTATAAAACGCTTGCTAAAAAAGTCACTGTAGATAATTCGATGTTGAATTACTTAAACAATACGTCAAACAATCAAAATTCACCAAATGAGAATTATGCGCGCGAGTTTTTAGAATTATTTACAATTGGTAAAGGAGAACAAATCGCACCTGGCAATTATACCAATTATACAGAAGCTGATATTGTTCAAGCAGCAAGGGTTTTAACTGGATTCAAGAGAGTCGCAGACCGATCAATTATTGACAGCACTACGGGTATTCCTAAAGGAGGAAATCAGTTTTCGCAACACAATAGCACTCCTAAAATTTTCAGTAGTGCCTTTGGTAACGTAACTATAAATGGGGCTACAAATGCTGCAGCAATGGATGTTGAGTTAGACAGTTTTGTCAACATGGTTTTTAATCAACAAGCAACCGCAAAAAACATTTGTCGCAAATTGTATATATATTTCGTTAAAGGCACTATTACTTCCGAAGTAGAAACCGATATTATTACTCCGTTGGCGTTAGATTTATTCAATAATGGATATGAAATTGTTCCGGTTTTAAGAAGGTTATTGGAAAGTCAACATTTTTATGATATGGATGATGCCAATTCTACTAATGAAACTATAGGAGCAATTATAAAATCACCACTTCAACAAATATCAGAAATATGCACGTATTTGCAAGCTACTATTCCAAATCCTGCAACAAATCAATTGGAGTTTTATGTTGGTTTTTGGACTAATTTTGTACATAACACTTATTTTGCAGGAGCGAATATGATCCTTTTTGATCCCGAAAATGTTGCGGGTCATCCAGCATACTATCAAGCTCCCGATTTTGATAAAAGTTGGATTTCTTCTTCTACATTAATTGCCCGTTATAGAGTTGGCGAATCAATGTTGGATGGATTTAATCGAATCAGTGGAAACAATTCGATTATTGCTAAAATAAACATTTCAAATGTGATAAAAAACGGCGGATTAATCTCTAGCGCATCCGATCCATATATCTTGTGTTCCGAATTATGTAATGCGCTGTTTGCTCAAGTGCCTGATTCCGATAGAATAAATTATTTCATGAATTCTTTTTTATTACAAGGATCTGTGAATTATTATTGGACCGATGCATGGAATACTTATTTATCAACAAATAACAATTCGGTGGTGGAACCGCGACTCAAATTACTAGTTACTAAACTGTTGAGTGCTCCAGAGTCGCAAATGTTTTAATTTTTGACATTATGAAAAGAAGAAGTTTTATACAATTAACCTCTACCGCTAGTGCTTTATCTTTATTGCCTACGGAAGTGTTTGCACTTTTCAAATCGGCTGGAATGACTACTTGTCCAGATAGTTCTGCTAAAAAAATAGTACTTATTCAATTGCAAGGTGCCAATGACGGATTAAATACAATTGTACCAATTAATCAATACGATATGTATGCTGCATTACGTCCAAATATAAAGTTGAATAATAGCGGAGCCAATGCAATTATCAATTTAGATACGACTTTACCTTTAGCCAATCAAGTTGGACTTCATCCATCTTTAACCGGTTTTAAAAGTATGTATGACAGCGGATTCATGAGAATTCTACAAGGTGTTGGCTATCCAATACAAGATAAATCCCATTTTAAATCGACCGATTTATGGTTAACTGGTGGAGATGGAACTCCAGCAAATAATTTATTAGATAGTGGTTGGATGGGTCGCTTTTTGGAAAATTATTACGCTAATTTTTTAACGGCAACTTTTCCGCTTGGAATACAATTAGGAAGTAGTGAAAATTCATTGGGTTTTCATGGTGAAGTCGAACATGGCATGTCTCTCAATATAAATGGTCAAGATCCTTCTGGGTTTTATTCGATTGTAAATGGTTTAGGCGGTCAAGCACCAACTTCGATTCCGAATTCCGAATACGGCGATTTAATTCAATTCATTTTAAATAATGATACTTCTACAAATGTATATGCGCAAACGATTTCTGCCGCTTTTAATTCGGGTTCCAATTCGGTAACGTATCCAAGTACGAGTTTGTCCAATCAATTAAAAACAGTAGCGAAATTTATTTCTGGAGGATTGCAAACCAAAGTGTATTTAGTAAAAATAGGAAGTTTTGACACACACGATTCACAGGTTCAAGATAATGCCAATGCACATATAGGAACTCATGCATCCTTGCTAACTCAAGTTTCGGAAGCAGTTTCTAGTTTTATTACCGATTTAAACAATCAAAATTTAGGAAACGATGTTGTGGCTGTTACTTTTTCTGAATTTGGAAGAAAAGCCGGTGAAAATGGAAGTCTTGGAACCGACCACGGTGAAATAGCACCAATGTTTGTTTTTGGAGGAGCTATTAATCCTGGCGTTTCAGGAACAAACATCAATTTAAGTGAAGCAGTTGTAGGAAATAATTATCAAGTGCAAACTGTACAACACGATTACAGAAGGGTTTTTGCAACCATATTGCAAGATTGGATTGGAGCAGGAAATGCACCTTTAGATTTAACATTTTACGATCAAACTAATGCAACCGGTTTTGCCAATCAAAAAGTTGCAAATCTGATAAAACCAGCTAATATTGTTTTGCCAGTATGTTATTCCAATACCTTGTTGACTGCGACTGATTTTAATGCAACTAATGAAGTGGTTGTTTATCCAAATCCAAGTGCCGAAACGATTACCATAAATACAACGCATAGTATCGAAACTGTTACTGTTTTTTCGATGGATGGAAAACAAGTTGCAACGTATAAAAACCCTTTAACTACGAATCAGTTTAGTGTAAATGTTCAAAATTATTCGGTTGGAATTTACAATCTCCATATCAAAACTACCAATGGTAACTTCTCAAAGAAAGTGATTATTAGAAGGTAACTTACAATAAAATTATCGTTTACTTAGTATATTTGCTTTCAAATAAAAAATATGAAAACCATCGCCGTTATTCCAGCTCGCTATGCATCAACCCGTTTCCCAGCAAAATTGTTGCAAGATTTAGGTGGAAAAACAGTCATTCTTCGAACTTATGAAGCAGCAAAAAACACGCATCTTTTTGATGATGTTTTTGTAGTTACGGATTCGGATTTGATTTACGACGAAATCATTTTTAATGGAGGAAAAGCCATCATGTCGATTAAAGAACACGAAAGTGGAAGCGACCGAATTGCAGAAGCGGTTGCTAATTTAGAAGTTGATATTGTAGTAAATGTACAAGGTGATGAACCCTTTATCAATGCGGAACATCTGGCAAAAGTGATTGAAGTTTTTAAAAACGATGCCGATAAAAAAATCGATTTGGCTTCGCTGATGCGAGAAATTAAAGACGAATCGGAAATCAATAATCCGAACAATGTGAAAGTAGTAGTCGATCAAAACCAATTTGCATTGTACTTTTCGCGTTCGGTGATTCCGTTTTCAAGAGAGCAAAATGCTGGTGTTCGCTACTTTCAGCACATCGGAATTTATGCTTTTCGCAAACAAGCACTTTTAGATTTTTATTCTTTACCAATGAAATCGTTGGAAGCTTCCGAAAAACTAGAACAACTCCGTTATTTAGAACACGGAAAACGAATTAAAATGGTCGAAATTATGCATGTTGGAATCGGAATTGATACCGCGGAAGATTTAGAAAAAGCAAGGAAATTATTTGTTTAAGCCAACTTTTTAATCGTAAACAATTCGTTGTGTTCTTCAACTTTTGGATACATCCGCAGGGAATAATTTTCGTCAAATTTTGTTTTATAATTTAGGTTTCTGATTCTGTCTTTTTCAGAAATTACCATCGTATTAAAAAGTATAAATCCATTGGTATTCAGTAAAAAATTAATCCTATTGATAAAGAAATCTTCAAATAAAAAATTGGGCATTGTGGTGTCTTGAAAGATATCAATAATAATTAAATCGTACTTATCTTTAGTTTTTAATACAAACTCGAAAGCATCCTCTACTACTAATTCCAGTGTTTTAATCGCATCTAATTTGAAATATTTTTGAGCAATTTCAAGTATGTCCTTATCAATTTCAACTCCAGTAATTTTGCCTTTATATTTGATTTCGTCAACTAATGTTTGAATTACGCTTCCTCCAGCAACACCAAGCACTACTACCGAATTAAAGTTCCTAATGCGTTTAAAACCAATATGTTTTAAACCTTTACGCAAAATACGTTGCAAACTTCCATACGAATAGTTGGTGTTTTTACTATCTAACACGAGTTGTCCGTTGTTCCAGGTAACTTCTAATGATTTACTTATGGACGAATTTTTCATATACACATTTATGGGAAGGAAATAACTAAAGAATTTAGCAATCATGGAGGAATTTTTCTCAAAAATAACAGAATAATGCTAAATTTACACAAAATATTTTAGATGAAGAAATGCCTTTACGAATTTATTTTCTTCCGATTGATGGGTTGGAAAATGATCGGTAGTTTTGATCCAATCATTACTAAATGTGTAATCGCTGTAATGCCTCACACTGGTAATTTTGATTTCTTTCTTGGATTATTAGTTCGCGGAATTGTCAATCAGGAAATGAATTTTGTTGGTAAAAAAGAACTGTTTGTTTTTCCGTTTGGCTATTACTTCAAGTCAATTGGAGGAGCTCCTTTGGACAGACAAGGAGGTAAAAATTTAGTTGATTCAATAGTTGATATATTCAACAGCAGAACTGTTTTTAGATTGGGAATTGCTCCAGAAGGAACCAGAAAAAAAGTAACCGAACTTCGCACAGGGTTTTATTATATTGCTTTAAAAGCGAATGTGCCCATAATTCCAGTAGCATTTGATTTCGGAAATAAAGAAGTAAAAATTGGAACTCCGATTTATTTAACGGGCAACATCGATGACGATATGAATACATATTTAGCATTTTATAAAGGAGTAAAAGGTAAATATCCAGAAAAACAATACCAAATTAGCTAATGATAAATTACTTAGAGTTACATAAAAAACACAAAGCCAATTCGCTTTTTGGAAGGTACATTACGTTATCAGATATAGAACCGTTGCTGCAAAAATATCCAACTCAAATTATCGGAAAATCGGTACAAGGAAAGCCGATTTACAAATTCCTAATTGGCTCTGGAAAAACCAAAGTTTTTATGTGGTCACAAATGCATGGTAACGAAGGAACAACAACCAAAGCGGTGTTTGACTTTCTCAATCTTATTCATTCTGATAACGAAATAGGAGTGAGTTTATTACAAAACTTTACCTTTTGTTTTTTACCAATGGTAAATCCGGATGGGGCCGAAATGTACACACGAGAAAATGCCAATGCAGTCGATTTAAATCGCGATGCGTTTAATTTATCCCAACCCGAAAGCGTATTGTTACGACAAACCTTCGATCAGTTTCAACCTCATTTTTGTTATAATTTACACGACCAGCGTACTATTTATGGAGCTGGAGATAAAGGAAAAGTTGCTACAGTTTCTTTTTTAGCGCCTTCTTTTAATGAAAATCGCGAGATTAACGAAACGCGTTCTAAAGCGATAAATGTTATTGTTGCTATGAATGAGGAATTGCAAAAGCACATTCCCAATAAGGTGGGACGTTTTGATGACGAATTCAATAACAATTGTATTGGCGATACTTTCCAAAGTTTGAATGTGCCAACAGTATTATTTGAAGCAGGTCATTTTGAAAATGATTACTATCGAGAATATTCGCGTAAAATGATATTTATTGCATTGATTTCAGGATTGAAATTTATCACCCAAAACGATATAGTTCATAACAAAAAAGAAAATTACCTGAAAATTCCGCAAAATAAAATCAATTTTTATGATTTTCTTTACAGAAATGTCAAAATAAATTATGATGGTAACGAAATTATTACGAATTTTGCCGCACAATACAAAGAAGAACTCGTTGATGGAGTAATTCAATTTAATGCTTACATAGCTGAAATTGGAGAATTGAAAGGGTTTTACGGTCATTTTCAGTACAATGCACATAAAATGAAGTATGAAGATAATGCCGAATCCATTCCGAAAATAGATCAAAAAGCTTCTTTTTATTTGGGAAAAGGCAACCAATTTGTTAACGGTTTAAAAGTATAACAGTTGTTTTCTTTTTGTTGAATGAAGCGTATTGAAAACACTAACAACAAAATATAAATAATAGTTATGAGTAAGTTCCGTTTAGATGAAGTAGATCATCAAATTCTAGATATGTTAATTGATAACACTAGAATTCCGTTTACAGATATCGCAAAAAAATTATTAATTTCTGCTGGTACTGTTCACGTAAGAGTTAAAAAGATGGAAGATGCCGGAATCATAATGGGTTCGTCATTAACACTTGATTATGAAAAATTAGGATATTCATTTATTGCTTATGTAGGTGTTTTTCTTAACAATACGTCGCAAACAAAATTCGTTTTAGAAAGAATCAACGAAATTCCTTTTGTTACTGTAGCTCACGTTACAACGGGAAAATTTAATATTTTTTGTAAAATTCGTGCTAAAGATACTAAGCACGCTAAAGATGTTATCTTTATGATTGATGATATTGAAGGTGTTTATAGAACCGAATCGATGATTTCACTTGAGGAAAGTATAAATGATAAAAAACGATTGATGCACACTATTTTTAAAAATTTGTAATTTTAGTTTTCTAATAAAAAACCTCAAAGTATTTCTGGAGGTTTTTTTATTTCACACTGTCCAATTTCGAGTGACTTTGAGCTTATTGTCATAGCATAAGGACTAGGATTTGTTACATCATCTATTTAATAGTAAATCACTTTTGTTTTTAGGAGCATCAGGAATTCAGCTTAAAAATTATAAATTATAATCTATGAAACCATCACAATTGCAATCGACAGAATTCGCACCATTTTATGCGACGTATATCAATCAAGTTTCTGAAGAAAATACTTTGCAGGAAGAGCTAGAAATTTCATTACATCGCTTAATCAAATTTGTACAAGACATTCCGATGGATAAATTTGATTACCGTTATGCAGAAGGAAAGTGGACGATTAAAGATATTGTACAACATCTCATCGATGCGGAACGAATATTTGCTTATCGTGCTTTGCGATTTGCTAGAAATGACAAAACTGATTTACCAGGTTTTGAAGAAAACGATTATGTTGACAACGCCAATGCTAATGATAGAACAATTCTGCAATTATTAACCGAAATTTCAGCAGTGCGTCATGCTACAATGGTTCTTTTTAAAACTTTTACTGAAGAACAACTTTTGCGAATGGGGACAGCTAACAAAAATCCAATTTCTGTACGTGCTTTGGGCTTTGTGATAATAGGACATCAAAATCATCATCAACGCGTTTTTTTAGAAAGGTATTTATAATTACTCTTCTCCCTCTTCTTCGTCATCAAAATTATCTGATGGTTCGTCGTCATCGTCATCGTCGTCGTCGTCATCGCCATCATCAGAACCGCCTTTGTCTTTCAGTAAATCTTCTTCTTCTTCTTCTTCATCTTCATCAGATGCATCATCATCATCATCAAGACCTTTTACAGGTGTAATAGGTTCAATAACAGAATCGATATCATCTTCTTCGTCGTATTTTTCCATTCTACTTGCTAATTTCGTACTCACTTTAACTAAATAAATGGTATCGACAGTACGAACTTCAACAGCTTCAATCAACTCATTTTGAGCATTTCTAAATCGAATAATATCAGAATCGTCGTATCCTTCAGGAAATTTTTCAACCAATAAGTTCAAAATATCTCCAGTTAGTTTAGCGTAATCAACAATAATTCTTTTCATACAACTACTATTATAAATCTAATAAATAAGCAAAAATTAAAGGTACAACAATCGTCGCATCTGACTCAATAATGAACTTTGGAGTAGTAATATCTAACTTACCCCAAGTAATTTTTTCGTTTGGAACCGCTCCAGAATACGAACCATAACTGGTTGTAGAATCGGAAATCTGACAGAAATAACTCCAAAACGGAATGTCGTGCATTTCCATATCTTGGTACAACATAGGTACAACACAGATAGGAAAATCTCCAGCAATTCCACCACCAATTTGAAAGAAACCAACTCCTTTTCCACTTGAATTTTTTGGATACCAATCGGCCAACCACATCATGTATTCAATTCCACTTTTCATAGTAGTAGGTTTGAACTCCCCTTTAATGCAATACGATGCAAAAATATTTCCCATGGTACTGTCTTCCCAACCAGGAACAACTATTGGCAAATTCTTTTCTGCCGCGGCAACCATCCACGAATCTTTTGGGTCGATTTCGTAGTATTGTTCTAAAACGCCAGAATTAATCATTTGATACATGAACTCATGCGGAAAAAAGCTTACGTCTTTGTCATTAGCATCTTTCCAAATCTTGTAGATGTGTTTTTGTAATCTTCTAAATGCTTCTTCTTCAGGAATACACGTGTCTGTAACTCTATTGTAATGATTTTCTAATAAATCCCATTCATCTTGTGGACTCAAATCTCTGTAATTCGGTACTCTTTTATAGGAATTGTGTGCTACTAAATTCATTATATCTTCTTCAAGATTGGCTCCTGTACAAGAAATAATATGCACTTTGTCTTGGCGAATCATTTCAGCAAGTGATTTTCCTAATTCTGCTGTACTCATTGCGCCAGCAAGAGAAATCATCATTTTCCCATTTTCAAGAAGATGTTGCTCATATCCTTTTGCCGCATCAACTAAAGCCGCAGCATTAAAATGAAGATAATGTTTCTCAATAAATTGACTTATTGGTCCTTTGCTCATTTTATGTTTTATTAGTCCGCCAAGCGAATCAAATGTGTTTTTGGTTAAATAATTGTTTGTAGTTTGGACTTCAAAGAAAAACTTTTTTTTTAATACTTCAAACTGTTTTTTTTATTTTTTTTAAAACTTTTAAGTTGTTAATTAGGAATAAATTGACTGTTATTTTTTTGAATATCCTAATATTTTCAATACCTCTTCGGATGTTTGTTGTTCTGAAAAAACTTCTGTTCCTATGATTCCGTTTTCGTCTTTACCAATTAAAATGTGTTTGGGTTGCGGAATCAAACAGTGGTGTAAACCGCCATATCCACCGATAGTTTCTTGGTAAGCTCCCGTATTAAAAAATCCAATATACAATGGTTTTTCCTTATTGTATTTTGGTAAATAAATGGCATTCATGTTTTGTTCGGAGTTGTAGTAATCGTCGCTATCACACGTCATTCCGCCAAGTAAAACCCTTTCATACGTATCGTTCCAACGGTTAATCGCTAACATTATAAACCGTTTGTTAATCGCCCAAGTGTCTGGTAAAGTAGTAATAAATGAAGAGTCAATCATGTTCCAAGCTTCTCTGTCATTTTGTTGTTTCTGATATAAAACTTGATAAATAGCGCCGCCCGATTCACCAACAGTAAATGATCCAAATTCTGTAAAAATATTAGGAACATCAACTTCGGCTTCTTCACAAGCAATTTTAATTTGATTGATAATTTCATCAATCATGTATTGGTAATCGTATTCGAAAGCCAAGGAGTTTTTGATTGGAAATCCACCACCAATATTCAAACCGTCCAACGACGGACATTCTTTTTTCAACGCTATATATACTTTGATACACTTTACTAATTCGTTCCAATAATACGCATTGTCATTGATTCCGGTGTTGATAAAAAAGTGAAGCATTTTCAACTCCAATCGATCATTTTCCTGAATTTGTTTTTTGTAAAAAGCGACAATGTTTTTATATCCAATTCCCAAACGCGACGTATAAAACTCAAATTTAGGTTCTTCTTCGGCAGCAATACGGATTCCGATTTTGAATTTCCCTTTAATTTCTGCTTGAAGCAAATCCAATTCCTCGTAATTATCGATAATCGGAATAGCATTTTTATGACCGTTATTAATCAACCGAGCAATATTAGTAATGTATTGATCTCTTTTAAATCCGTTACAAATAATATACGTGCTTTTGTTGATTTTACCATTTTCAAATAAATTCTCTACAATGTTAATGTCAAATGCAGAAGACGTTTCGATGTGAATATTATTTTTAAAAGCTTCATTCATAACATATTCAAAATGCGAACTTTTGGTACAATAACAATAGTAATATTTACCATCGTAATCATTTTTTTCCATCGCTTTACGAAACCAATTTTTGGCTCTGTTGATGTTGTTGGAAATTTGTGGTAAATAAGTAAATTTTAACGGAGTTCCGTATTGCTCAACCAATTTCATCAAATCGATGTTGTGGAATAGTAATGCGTGTTCTTTGTTTAAAGTGAATTCTTCTTGGGGAAAATAATAGGTTTGATTTATTAAATCGAAATATTTTGTATTCATTAAAGGTATTTTTTAGATTATAATTGTAGAACAGAAATTATTAATCTAAATTCAAACTCTAATATTAGCGTAAGCGATTGGTAAATCGACGGTAAATGATTTGATGATTTTCAAAATGGTATTTAATATAGTCCGGATGGATATAAAGATAGAAGGTAACTCAAAACGAATCCTGTTTTCGTAAAGGAAGTTTGTATTGTTTACCGTTGTTGTGTTCTTTATCATCAGGGCAAATGTAAAAAATAAAATAAGTGAAATGCAATAATTCAATAAAAAAAATTACAATTTATAATCATTAAAACTATTAATAATTAGCTCATTATCAACTAATTGATTTAGAGTTGTATTTCCGATGCCATTTAAAAGTGCAAATTGTACTTTTCCATATTCATTTTTTTTGTCATGAATAAGCAAATTTAAAATGATTTCAATATCCTTAGAAGTAAATGTAACGGTGTCGTAAATCGATTTTATAGTTTGTTTTATTTGAAAGTAATCGTTATTGGACAGCAAGTTTTTTTCTTTAGACAAATAACTTTCTAACACCATTCCAACTGCAATTGCTTCTCCGTGTAATAACGGATTTGAAGTTTCTAAAAAATGACTTTCAATAGCATGACCAATGGTATGGCCGAAGTTTAATGCTTTTCGGATGCCATTTTCTGTAGGATCTTTTTTAACAATTTCGTTTTTTATTTCCACAGAGCGGTAAATCAATTGATCCAAATCGGTTAAATCAAGTCCGTTCAAATCTAGAAATTGTTGCCAATAATTGGCGTCACAAATCAATCCGTGTTTGAGCATTTCTGCCAAACCTGAACGCATTTCTCTTTGTGGTAATGTGGATAAAAAATCGGTATCTATCAATAATAAGTTCGGAACATTGATTACGCCAATTTGATTTTTTAAATTTCCTAAATCTACTCCGTTTTTTCCACCAATTGCGGCATCGACCATTCCCAATAATGTGGTTGGCACGTGAATAAAATCGATTCCTCTTTTAAATGTAGATGCTACAAATCCACCAATATCAGTAATTACGCCACCACCAAGATTGATGATTATGCTTTTTCTGTCGGCACCAAGTTCGGTAAGGGCGGTCCAAATTTCAGAACAAGTAGTAATGTTTTTTAAACTTTCGCTTCCCGATTCCTCCGAATCAATTTCGATGATTTCTATAGGAACTTTAACCGATAAATTGGGAAGAAATTTCGGAACGCAAAATTTATTAGTGCTGCTATCGACCAATAAAAACACGGAAGAGTATTTTTTTTCTTCAATAAATTGATTTAATTTAGTATACCCTTTTTCATTGAAATAAATAGTATATCCGTTGGCTTTTATAGGTTTCATATTTAAAAAATAAGATAATTGCGTGCGTTCTTTTGCAAAATAAGATAAAAAATATTAAAAATAATTTTATTGTTGGATAATATTCCGTCCTAAATTTTTAAATCACAATTATAGGTTTGTAAAAAAGTTATATATTGCACACTTAAAATGAAACTTAAATATAATAGTAAGAATAAAAAGTTATGAATAGATCAATTAAATTTTTTGCGATGCGATTTTTGTTGATGATGGTATTTGTTTTCACAACAATATCTTGTAGTAATACTGAATCACCGAGCTTAGATGGAGTGCCTCAGGGATTGTACATTCAGTTCAAATCAAATGGAACGCAGTATACTATTAGTGATCCAATAACTATTGAATTGACCAATAAAAAAATAGACGGACTTCAAGGTGCTGATGCCAGTTTGGTTAGTATTACTTTGTACATGCCATTAGATCCAACAATTGGTACGCATTTTATGACCGCTACTCCTTCTGATGACGATACTTACGGTGGTTATTTTACTTTAGGTAATAGTGTTGATATAATTTCAAATGGAGGTGTTATCACGATTACAAGTATTACAAGTGATTTTATTACGGGTACATTTAGTTTTTCAGGAATGAATGGATCAGCAGTTGTTGAAGTGACAAATGGTTCTTTTGTCGCCAATGTTGATTAATTTTTTTCACACGAGACCTTTAGGTCGAATTGTACGAAGTAAAATAAACGTCACTTATAATTACTAATGATAAAAATTTTCAATGATACTGAAGTTGCTTTTAGTTTAAAAAGCGACACCGAATTAGATAGAGCTTACTTTCTCTTCAAAATGATATCTAATGAACCTCTAGTAAGAATTGGAACTGCTGTTACAAATTTCGC
>JAYVFV010000084.1:0-16832 GCA_043772885.1 Flavobacteriales bacterium | reverse complement strand
ATATTGGTTTGTTTAGCGACTTCAAGATACTGAATTTCAGTATCTTGACCAATATTTAATCAATTTATTTTACTTCAAATAATTACACCCAACGGGTTGTCATTATTCTTTTTTGCCAAGTAACACAATTTTGTTAACTAACTTTTCTATTTCAACTGGGGGAAATTCGTGATCAAAATCGGTAGTCATATACTCCTTTTCTTTATAAACAATTTTCAAATTTGCAATGGCTGCTCCGTCATAAAAACGTTTTTGTGTTGGATCTTTGTACGTCGCTAAACTATCCAAATCTAATGTTTCAAAATAACCTATTAAAGTTTTCCAATCTTCATTAGAAATAGTAGTAGTTTCGCCATTTCCTTTTTCATCTCTATCTTTAGAGATTGAAATCATTTGATTTTTGATGATTGTTTTTTGATAAAATCCACGTGTATTGGCAACATACTCAATCGTTGTATTGGTAATGTCTTTTTTGGATTCTTGTGAACAACTTTTGCTTAAGAAAAGTGTTAAGAAAATTAATGTAATTGCTTTCATTTTTATAGTTTTAAGATAACATCATTTTGGCTTTTTTAAGGGCTTCAACAAAGATATCAATTTCTTCTTTGGTATTGTAAAAAGCGAAGCTCGCTCTAATTGTTCCTGGAATATTATAGAAATCCATAATCGGTTGTGCGCAATGATGTCCAGTTCGTACTGCGATGCCGAGCTTATCGATAATTGTGCCAATATCATACGGATGAATTCCTTCGATATTAAACGAAATTACTGAAGTTTTCGCTTTTGATGTTCCGTATATTTTTAATCCTTCGATTGCTAATAATTTTTCGGTAGCGTAGGCTAACAATTCGTTTTCGTAGGATGCAATGTTGTCAAAACCAATTTCGTTGAGATAATCAATTGCGATTCCGAGTACAATTCCGCCTTCAATATTTGGTGTTCCTGCTTCGAATTTGTGTGGCAAATCGGCATAGGTAGTTTTTTCAAAAGTTACCGTTGCAATCATTTCTCCGCCACCTTGATACGGCGGTAATTTTCGCAACCATTCTTCTTTCCCGTATAAAATTCCGATGCCTGTTGGACCACAAATTTTATGTCCAGAAAAAACGTAAAAATCACAATCTAATGCTTGAACATCTGGTTTTAAATGTGGCGTTGCTTGTGCTCCATCTATCAAAACAGCGGCACCAACTTGATGTGATTTTTCAATTATATAATCAATCGGATTTATCGTTCCCAATGCGTTGGATATGTGATTGACCGTTACTATTTTTGTTTTATTCGAAAGCAATTTATCAAATTCCGACACGATTAATTCGCCTTTTTCATTCATCGGAATGACTTTCAATACAGCTCCCGTTTTTTCGCAAAGCATTTGCCAAGGCACAATATTGCTATGGTGCTCTAATGCCGAAACCAAAACCTCATCACCTACTTTTACAATAGAAGCAAATCCGTTCGCGATAGCGTTAATGCTGTGAGTTGTTCCTGAAGTAAAAATTACTTCATGCGAAAATTTGGCATTAATATGATTTTGGATTTTACCTCTTGAATTCTCATACGCATCGGTCGCTAATTGACTTAACGTATGAACGCCACGATGAATGTTTGCGTTGATTTCTTCGTAGTATTTTGTAATCGCATCAAGCACCACTTTTGGCTTCTGCGATGTAGCTCCGTTATCGAAATAAACTAGCGGTTTACCATTCACTTTTTGAGAAAGAATTGGAAAATCGGCTCGTATTTTTTGAATGTCTAACATGCTGTTATTTAGAATTTTTCTAAATACAAAAGTAGTAAAAACTTCTTTGTTTTTGCCACGAATTGACGAATTAACTTTTAATTGTAAAACGAAACTAATTGACTTAACCGCAAGGAGCGCAAGGTAAAAACCGCAAGGTTCGGAAAGTTTAATAAAAACCTTGCGAACCTTGCGTATATCTTAGCGAACTTTACGGTTAAATTTTACAAATCAAACCCCAAATTCACGCCCAATTTCATAGCAATAATTTTAGTAATGCGTTGTTTCAACTCTGGTATTTTGATACTTTCTATGACTTCATTAGAAAACGCGTACATCAATAATGCTTTGGCTTCTTTCTTCGGAATACCACGAGATTGCATGTAAAACATAGCGTTTTCATCCAATTGCCCGATGGTGCAGCCATGCGAACATTTTACATCATCGGCAAAAATTTCCAATTGTGGTTTGGCGTTGATTGTTGCTTTATCACCAAGTAAAATATTATTATTTTGTTGAAACGCATCTGTTTTTTGCGCTTCTTTTTCTACAAAAATTTTTCCGTTGAAAACACCAGTTGAACTATCCGCCAAAATGGTTTTGTAGTTTTGATGACTTTCGCAATTCGGTGTGGCGTGATTTACCAAAGTGTAATGATCTACATGTTGCTTGTCGCCAATAATGGTAATTCCTTTTAAGGTCGAATCGATATGCTCACCAAAATGATAGAAATTAAGATTGTTTCTAGTAATATTCCCGCCGAAAGTAAATGTATGAACAGAAACCCTACTTTCTTGTTTTTGAGAGATGTACGAGTTATCAATAAGATTTGCCGATTGTAAATCGTTTTGAACTTTGTAATAATCAACGATAGCTCTTTTTTGTGCAAAAATTTCCGTAACCGAATTAGTAAGCACAGGATTTTCATTTAAACATTGATGTCTTTCGATGATTTGAACGTGCGCATTTTCTCCAACAATCACCAAATTTCTGGGTTGAACCATCAAGGCATCTTCTTTTCCGGTAGAGAAATAAATGATTTCGATTGGTTTTTCTACCACCTTGCTTTTCGGAATGTTGATGTATGCGCCTTCATTCGCAAAAGCGGTGTTAAGCGTTGTCAGACTTTCTTCTTTACTGGCAATTTGATTGAAATACTCGTCGATGACCATTTTGTATTTCGGTTTGGTTAATGCCGATGACATCAAGCAAACATCCATACCGTCGTGGGTAGTTGACGACAAGAACGAAGCAAATCGTCCATCGATGAAAATCACTTTATAAGTATCAATTTCGTGAAGAAAATATTTCTTTACATCCTTAATTTCGACAGTATTTTCGTGCTTTGGAAACACCGAATAATCATTTTTCAAAATGGCGTTCAGCGAAGTATATTTCCAAGCTTCTTCTTTTTTTGTTGGGAAACCTTTGTTTTCAAAGTTTTTTATAGCCGAAGTACGCACATCGTGAAGTTCGGAGTGAACGTCGATTTGCTCTTCGAAAGCCATGAATGAGGATATGAGTTTTTCTTTTAATTGCATTTTTTTGTTTCAGGTTTCAGGTTTCAAGTTATTGGAACTTGTTACCTTTGAAATCTTTTTTGTTTAGATACGTGATAAAATTTTTAATCTTCCCGCTTAAATTTTCATGCTTATTTTTCAAATCTATAAACTGTTCGTTTGAAATATATTCATAATCATAAAGCCGATAAATTTGTGATCTTGATTCGCCAGCAGAACCTTTAGCGATAGACAAAAACTGACGAAATTCTATATTTCCATCTCTCTCAAAACCTTCAGCAATATTGTCCATTACAGAACCTGATGATGCTTTTATTTGTTCTTTAAATCTAAAATCCGTTTTTAATTCTGTTTCTTTTGAAATTATAAAAATTTCTTTAGCTAGTTTTCTAGCTTCATTCCAAATATCGAGTTCTTCGAAAGTTTTAATTGTTGCCATGGCGTATAACTTTTTTTTATGGTTTATATAACTAAATAACGTGAAAATACGAAAACGCAAAACCTGAAACCTGAAACCTGAAACTTGAAACTTGAAACTTGAAACAATTTTTTAAACTTCTAATTCCGCTTTAAGCCAATCGTATCCTTTTTCTTCCAATTCGTAAGCCAGTTCTTTTCCGCCCGATTTTACGATTTTTCCGTCCATTAACACGTGAACGAAATCAGGAATGATATAATCCAATAAACGTTGGTAATGCGTAATTACTAATACGGCGTTGTTTTGGTTCTTCAATATGTTAACACCATTTGCTACAATTCGAAGTGCATCGATATCCAAACCTGAATCGGTTTCATCGAGAATTGCTAATTTTGGCTCTAACATTGCCATTTGAAAAATCTCGTTTCGTTTCTTTTCTCCTCCCGAAAAACCTTCGTTTAATGAACGCGAAAGAAATTTTCTGTCAATGTCTAACAATTCCGATTTTTCGCGAATTAATTTCAGCATTTCATTTGCTGGCATTTCTTCTTTCCCGTTGGCTTTGCGACTTTCATTGATAGCCGTTTTCATAAAGTTCGTTACCGAAACTCCCGGAATTTCAACTGGATATTGAAACGATAAGAAAATGCCTTTGTGTGCTCTCTCTTCTGGGGCGAAATCGGCTAAATCTTCTCCGTCAAGGAAAACATTTCCATCAGTTATTTCGTAGTTTTCATTTCCGGCGATAACTGCAGAAAGTGTACTTTTTCCGGAACCATTTGGTCCCATAATAGCGTGGATTTCTCCCGCTTTTATTTCAAGGTTGATGCCTTTTAATATTTCTTTGTCTTCGATAGAAGCGTGTAAATTTTTTATTGATAACATGTTTATTTTGTTTCAGGTTTCAAGGTTCAGGTTTCAAGTTTTTCACCACTTGATCTTGAAACATTAATTTATTAAATTTTTAATTTTACCACAGTTTGTTTTAGTTTTGGCATCAACTCGAAACCTTAAACTTGAAACAAAATTACCCAACACTTCCTTCAAGTGAAATTTCCAATAATTTTTGCGCTTCTACGGCGAATTCCATTGGTAATTTATTTAAAACTTCTTTGCTGAAACCATTTACGATTAGCGCGATTGCTTTTTCAGTTGGGATACCACGTTGATTGCAATAAAACACTTGATCTTCTCCAATTTTAGAAGTTGTTGCTTCGTGCTCAATTTTCGCCGAGGCATTTTTACTTTCGATGTACGGAAACGTGTGTGCGCCACAATTATTTCCCATCAATAACGAATCACATTGCGAGAAGTTACGTGCGTTTTCAGCATTAGCGCTAATTTTCACCAAACCACGGTAACTATTTTGAGATTTCCCTGCAGAGATTCCTTTGGAAATAATTGTCGATTTGGTGTTTTTTCCCAGATGAATCATCTTCGTTCCAGTATCTGCTTGTTGAAAATTATTAGTAACGGCAATCGAATAAAATTCGCCAATTGAATTATCGCCTTTCAATATTACTGACGGATATTTCCATGTTACAGCAGAGCCTGTTTCGACTTGCGTCCACGAAATTTTTGCGTTTTTCTCGCAAATTCCTCTTTTGGTTACGAAGTTAAAAACGCCTCCTTTACCTTCTTTGTTTCCAGGATACCAGTTTTGAACTGTTGAATATTTGATTTCGGCATCTGCTAAAGCGATCAATTCTACAACCGCAGCGTGCAATTGATTTTCATCACGGCTTGGCGCTGTACAACCTTCGAGATAAGAAACGTAACTTCCTTCATCGGCAATTAAGAGCGTTCTTTCAAACTGTCCTGTTCCTGCTTGATTGATTCGAAAATAGGTTGATAATTCCATCGGACAACGAACGCCTTTTGGAATATAACAGAAACTTCCATCAGAAAAAACAGCCGAATTTAAAGCAGCGTAAAAATTATCTCTTTGCGGAACAACAGTTCCTAAATACTTCTGAACCAACTCTGGATATTCGCGAATGGCTTCGGAAATACTCATGAAAATGATTCCTTTTTCAGCTAATGTTTTTTTGAAAGTTGTAGCAACAGAAACCGAATCGACAACAATATCCATAGCAACATTGTTCATCATTTTTTGTTCATCGATAGAAATTCCTAACTTTTTATACATTTCTAAAAGGTCTGGATCTACATCGTCTAATGTTTTATTTGGATCTGCTTTTTTGGGTGCTGAATAATACGAAATGGCTTGAAAATCGGGTTTTTGATAATGTACATTTGCCCAATCGGGTTCGATCATTTCTTGCCAAGCACGAAACGCTTCGATACGCCAATCGGTCATCCATTGTGGTTCTTGTTTTTTGAGAGAAATCGCACGAACGATATCTTCATTTAAACCGATAGGAAACGTTTCCGAATCTAAATCGGTGTAAAATCCGTATTCGTACTCTTTGTTTTCAAGTTCAATTTTTAAATCGTCTTCGGTATATTTTGACATTTTTAAAATTTAAGGATTATAATGAAAATGATTCTCCACAACCGCAAGTTCTACTCGCATTCGGATTGTTAAACACGAATCCTTTTCCGTTCAATCCGCCCGAAAATTCTAAAATAGTTCCTGCTAAATACAAGAATGATTTCTTTTCAACGGCTATTTTTACGTTATTATCTTCAAAAACTTTATCGTTTTCTCGTAATTCTTTGTCGAATTTTAATTCATAAGACAAGCCCGAACATCCGCCACTTTTTACGCCCACACGAACATAATCTTTGGCAGCATCAAAACCGTCGTCTTTCATCATGGTGATGATTTTTTTACTTGCTGAATCTGAAACTTTGATCATGGCTTATTTTGAGTTTTTCTAAATAATGCACAAAGTTACTACATAAATCGTGTTTTATCCTATTTTGTAACATTTTTATAACTAATGTATGGATAGAAAAAATTGATTTCTGCGTTAATTACAGTACCTATTTAGTAAATTGCAACTTTTTTAATTCTGAAAAAGTCATGAAACTATATCCTATTGAAGCTGGAAATTTTAAATTAGATGGAGGCGCGATGTTTGGCGTTGTGCCAAAAACTATTTGGAGCAAAACCAATCCAGCCAACGAAAACAATCTTATCAATATTGCAGCACGTTGTCTTTTAATTGAAGATGGGAAACGTCTAATCATTATTGATACTGGAATGGGCAACAAACAATCGGATAAATTTTTTAGTTATTATTCGCTTTGGGGAACACATTCTTTAGATAAATCGTTAGCAAAATACGGCTTTCATCCCGATGATATTACCGATGTTTTTATGACGCATTTGCATTTTGATCACTGTGGCGGAAGTGTGAATTGGAACGCCGACAAAACGGGTTACAAAGTCGCTTTTAAAAATGCGAAATATTGGACGAACGATAATCATTGGGAATGGGCGACGAAACCAAACTCGAGAGAGAAAGCTTCGTTTTTACACGAAAATATTATTCCGATACAAGAAAGTGGACAATTGCATTTTATAAAAAGACCTGTTAGCGATTTTTTACCAACATCCGAATTGGGATTTGGAATTTTATTTGTTGATGGTCATACCGAAAAAATGATGCTTCCACATATTCAATATGAAAATAAAACGATTGTTTTTTGTGCGGATTTAATTCCGACTGCTGGACATTTACCTCTTCCGTATGTTATGGGATATGATACGCGTCCGCTTTTAACAATGCCCGAAAAAAGTAAATTTTTAAACGCAGCTGTCGAAAACAATTACTATTTATGGCTCGAGCATGATGCACATAATCAAATCATTACAGTTGAAAATACCGAAAAAGGAATTCGCTTAAAAGACATCTATTCGTGTGAAGACCTTTTATCTCTATAATTTTACTGCTTCGGAAAATTATTTGCTTCGGATTTTTTAGCAATTAGAAAAGTTCAGTAGTCAAGATCAGACAGCGCAACAGCGACAAAAGAAAGGCTGGCTAAATTCCATAATTTTAAAAGATAAAATATCGTTAAAAAGGTAATTAAGTTAATGATACTTACTATTTTTGATTTTTTAATTCAAATTTAGAGCTATGACATTTAACAAATCCTTTTTAATATCGGCACTGCTGGCAATTGCTTTTGCTGGCTGTAGTCCTACAATTGCTCCAATGGTTGGAACCAATCCAGTAAACATTGACAAATTTCCGATAAAAACAACTCCGCTAAAAGAAGCCGATTTAAAGCGTTGGAGTCATTTGGATTTGGTTAAAGATACCATTCCTGGAATGAGCGTTGACAAAGCTTACAACGAATTATTAAAAACAAAAAAAGGATCCAAAATTATTGTTGCTGTTATCGATGGCGGATTGGATGTTGACCATGAAGATCTAAAAGGTAAAATTTGGATTAACAGAAAAGAAATTGCCGGAAACCAAAAAGACGATGACAATAATGGTTATGTAGATGATATTAATGGTTGGAATTTCCTTGGCGATTCTAATGATGAAAATTTAGAACTAACGCGTATCGTTAAAAAAGGCGATGATGGCTCTGAAATTTACAAAAAAGCAAAAGCAGAATTAGAGAAAAAGTTAGCCGAAATGAATCAGCAAAAACCGCAAGTAGATATGATTTCAAAAGCGGATAAAGACATGAAAACACTTTTGAAAAAAGAAGTTTACACTATTGATGATTTAAAAAAAGTGACCACAACAGACACCGCATTAAATCAGAGCAAAATGATTATGATGAGTGTAGCAACTCAAGCTGGACCAGGATTTCAATCGGATATAAAAGATTACATTGATCAAGTTTACGGAATGCTAAATTATAATTTAAACGTCAATTTTGATGGAAGAAAAGTAGTTGGTGATAATCCAAATGACATCAACGATAAAAAATACGGTAATGCCAATGTTAAAGGTTCGGATGTTGAAAATGCTTTTCACGGAACCAATGTGTCGGGGATTATCGCTCAAATTAGAGCAAACGAAAAAGGCGGTGATGGGGTTGCCAACAATGTTGAAATCATGGCGCTTAGAGCTGTTCCCAACGGGGATGAATACGACAAAGACATTGCATTAGCAATTCGCTATGCTGTTGACAACGGTGCAAAAATTATCAACGGAAGTTTTGGCAAAGACTATTCTTCTCATAAAGAATGGGTTTGGGAAGCTATTAAATATGCCGAAAGTAAAGATGTACTTATCGTTACCGCTTCTGGAAATGATGGAAAAAATATTGATGTTGAACCATCATATCCTACTGATTCTCCAGACAAAACCACCGAAATTGTTGCCAACTATTTGTGTATTGGCGCTTTAAATTATGAATACGGTTCGGGAATTATAGCCAACTTCTCTAATTACGGAGCTAAAAATGTAGATATTTTTGCTCCTGGTGTTAAAGTTTACGCCTCGAATCCAAATAACAAATACAAATTGGTAGACGGAACTTCATTTGCTTCACCTAATACAGCTGGTGTTGCTGCTTTGGTTCGTTCGTATTATCCCAATTTAACGGCGTCTCAAGTAAAGCGTATTATTATGGATTCTGGCACTCCAATTTCTACTACTGTTGTTGTTGGAGAAGAAAAAACTAAAATTCCTTTTTCAGCAACTTGTGTTTCCGGAAAAATTGTAAACTGCTACAATGCATTAAAAATGGCAGGAGAAATGTCAAAAAAATAATACATGTAGTAATGAAAAAATTTGTTTTCCTATCCGTTTTATATTGTAGCGTATCAACTGTTTTGGCTCAAAGTAGCACTTATTGGCAACAAAAAGTGGATTATAAAATGACGGTTTCGATAGACGTAAAAACCTATCAATACAAAGGAAAACAAGAATTGATTTATACGAATAACTCGCCTGATACTTTACGTCGTGTCTTTTATCATTTGTACAATAATGCCTTTCAACCCGGAAGTGAAATGGATGCTCGGATACAAAGTGTCCCCGATCCAGATGCTCGAATGACAAACAAAATAAAAACGGCCGAAGGCAAAGAAGTTAAAGAAAGTCGACTCAAGACTTTAAAACCAAATGAAATTGGTTATTTGAAAATTTCCAACTTTAAACAAGATGGCATTTCCGCCAAGGCAACAGAAGTGTCAACGATACTTGAAGTCGATTTAGCGCAGCCTATTTTACCTGGCGAATCAACTACATTCACTTTGGATTTTGACGGACAGGTGCCTGTACAGATTCGCCGCTCAGGCCGCAATAACAAAGAAGGTGTCGAACTTTCTATGGCACAATGGTATCCAAAAATGGCCGAATTTGATTTTGAAGGTTGGCATGCCGATCCATACATCGCTCGTGAATTTCACGGCGTTTGGGGCAATTTTGATGTAACGATAAACATCGACAAAGCTTATATATTGGGCGGAACTGGATATTTACAAAATAAAAATGAAATCGGATATGGCTATCAAGATTCTGGAATAACTGTTACTATTCCGAAAAAACAAAAAACGTTGTCTTGGCATTTCTTTGCTCCAAATGTTCACGATTTTACTTGGGCAGCAGACAAAAATTACATCCACGATGTAGTGCCCACTAATTTTGGTACAACGCTCCACTTTTTATACAAAAACAATCTGGCTATAATTGATAACTGGAAAAAAGCACAGCCAAAAACAGTGCAGTTGATGGACTTCTACAACAAAACCATCGGGAAATATCCGTATGATCAATACTCGGTAATTCAAGGTGGCGATGGCGGTATGGAGTACGCTATGTGTACTTTGGTTTTGGGCGAAGGCACACTTCATGGATTAGTGAACAGTGTCATATCACATGAAATGGCGCATTCGTGGTTCCAACATTTGCTGGCATCTAACGAAAGCAAACATCCATGGATGGATGAAGGTGGCGCTTCTTTTTTGGAAGATTTAGGTGTAAACGAAATTTCAGAAATAAAAGTAGAAAATCCATTTATAGCTGCTTACAAAAGTTATATTGGTTTGGCCAACTCTGGAAAAGAGCAGCCACTAACTACGCACGGGGATCGTTTTGATTACAATCAGGTGTACAGCGCTAGTTCGTATAACAAAGGTGAAGTTTTCATAACACAAATGATTTATTTAATTGGCAAAGACAATCTGATGAAGGCAATGAAACGGTATTATGCCGATTTCAAATTCAAACATCCAACACCCAATGACCTTAAACGAACTGCTGAGCGTGTTTCGGGAGCCAATTTAGATTGGTATTTGACAGAATGGACCGAAACCACGAGTACAATCGATTATGGTATAAAAGAAGTAACCAATACAGACAATGGAACTACAATAAGATTGGAAAGAATTGGCAGAATTCCGATGCCTATGGATGTCTTAGTAGAATATACAGATGGCACCAAAGAAAGTTTCTACATTCCACTACGCATGATGAGTTTTGAAAAAGAAAATCCAACGCCAGCTATAAAAAGAACCACAATAGCCGATTGGGCATGGGCTTTTCCAACCTACACTTTTAACATTGCAAAACCAAAAACTGCAATCCGAAAAATTACGATTGACCCTAGTGGTTTAATGGCAGATGTAAGAAGTGAGAATAATTCTTATGAAATAAAATAGAAACTTCTTTTTTTGTTTCATTTTAAATTTCCCTGATCGCGAGGAATTGTATTCCGTGGAAAATTATAGCAACAATGTATAGTTTTTTAATTTTGTTTAATTCTTAAATATTATTTCCTCAAAAAAACCGTTTTATCTAATATCAAAATAATCCCAATCGGATTTTTGCTTACTTTTAAATAGAATTTGTAGTTTTACAACCATTAAATAGTACTTACTTTATGAAAATATTCCCTTTTTTTTTATGCTTCTTTTTCTTTTATTTCGGACATCAAAACACAACCGCTCAAACACTTAATTTTAAAACAAACAGCGTTAGTATTACAGAGAAAAATGAAAGAGGGAACTGGAGTTCATGGTCTGATTTTGTCAAAGCTGATTTATTAATTACTATCGATGGTAGAAAAAATAGAATCGTAATTAATTCGCCCGAAATTCAGGTTTTTACCATACTTTCTTATGGTGAAAAATCGGAAAATGCTACCGACAGCATAGTCCCTTTTGAATGCATCGACAACAATGGTTCGAAAGCAACCGTTTTTGTTATTACCAAGAAAAAAGAAAACAATCGAATGCAATTTTACATTAATTATTCGGAAGTTAAATTTGTCTATAACATTTATAATTCTAACTAAAGAAAGTGGATTTTTCTTATCCAAAAAACGAAAAACTCAAAAGCAGAAAAACCATTGATTTGCTTTTTACTGAAGGACAAACCGTTACTAAATATCCGCTGCGATTGGTTTTTATGGAAACCACTTTTGATGACGATGTTGCTTTAAAAATTGGCGTTTCTGTTTCTAAAAAACATTTTAAAAATGCGGTTGATCGCAATTATTTTAAACGTATTTTGCGCGAATGTTACCGGCTTAACAAAAATATTTTAATCGACAACATCGATAAAAAATTTGCATTACTCTTTTTTTATCAAACCAAAGAACGCTTAAGTTATCAGGAAATAAATGAAAAAACCATTTTGCTTTTTGAAAAGTTTGTAAAAAACATTCAGGCCGAAAAACTATCATCATAAGGAATTGCTAAAAAGGTTGTTTTTTATTGATAATCCTATATATTTGACGCTGTTTAAATTAATACATAAAAGACCATGAAACCATTTTCATTCTTTAAAAAAAGATATATAATTCCAGTTGTCGCCAGCGGATTTCTTTTTATTGGGGTTAGTTTTAAAGACGACTTCTTTGAAATTGCCAAGCAAGTAGAAATTTTTACTACGTTGTTCAAAACGGTAAACCAAAATTATGTAGATGAAATCGCACCAGCCGATTTAATGGACAAAGCGATTAAAAGCATGCTCGCCGATTTAGATCCCTACACCACTTATTTTAATGAACAGGACGTTGTTAAATTTAAAATCAATAATACCGGAGAATATACAGGCATTGGCGCTTTAGTAACTCGAAAAGAAGACCAATTAATTATTAAAGAACCGTATAAAAACTTTCCTGCAGACAAAGCCGGACTCAAAGCGGGAGATGCTATCATTCAAATTGGTGATATTTCTTTAGCCGATTATAAAGAAGACGCTTCGCAATTGCTAAGAGGAGCAAAAAATACAAAGATTGATTTGAAATACATACGACAAGGAAAAACACTTACTGCGCAACTCGTTTTAGATGAAGTTTCCGTAAAAGCTGTTCCTTTCTTTTCGAAAATTGATGATAAAACGGGCTATATCGTTTTAACTGCTTTTAATAGTAAAACCACACAAGAAACCAAAGAAGCTCTCGAAAAACTAAAAGCCGATGGTGCCGAAAGAATTATCCTTGATTTAAGAGGAAATCCTGGTGGATTATTAAACGAAGCCGTTAATATTTGCAATCTTTTTGTCCCGAAAGGAGAAACAATTGTAACAACAAAATCAAAAAATGAAAAGCATAATAATACGTATAAAACCACTAGAGAACCTATAGATACTGAAATTCCTCTTATTGTAATTGTGGATGGAAAAAGTGCTTCGGCATCTGAAATCGTTTCTGGTGCTTTACAAGATTTAGATAGAGCCGTAGTTTTAGGAAGTAGAAGTTTCGGAAAAGGATTGGTGCAACGCCCGTTTGATATGACCTATGGCACGCAAGTAAAAGTCACTATTTCAAGATATTATACGCCTTCGGGAAGATGTATTCAAGCTTTAGATTATTGGCATAAAGACAAAGATGGGAAAGCTGTTCGAACGGATGCTACAAAATACAATGCCTTCAAAACTAAAAAAGGAAGAACGGTTTATGATGGTGGCGGAATTTTACCTGATGTAGAATTGGATGAAACCAAAACGAGTTCCATCGCACAAGCGTTGCAAAAAGGCGACGGAATCTTTAATTATGCAACGTATTACTATTATAAAAATCCGGCTTTGGGAGATAAAATTCCTGCCATTTCTGATGCTGATTTTGCCGACTTTAAAGCATTTCTAAAACGTGAAAAATTTAGCTTTGATACCGAAACCGAATTGGCGTTAAAAACCACTTTAGAAAAAGCTAAAAAAGAAAAAATTGAGGAAACCATTTCGAAAGAATACGACCAATTGTTTGCAGCTTTACAGCGAAGTGACGAATTGTTGTTAGACAAAAATCAGAAAGAAATCAAAAAACTAATTCAAGACGAATTAATAAAAAGATACCAATACAAAGAAGGTTTGTATCAATATTACACCAAAAACAACGCAGAAATAACAAAATCTGTGGCGTTATTAGCCAATAAAAACGAGTACAACAAAATATTAAAACTTTAATGTTTCGATTTTTAAAATTCTTCCCTTTATTTATTTATGGACTACTCCATGCTCAAGAGGAAGTAGTGAATTCTGTTTATTTTGAATTTGATAAATTTTCAATCGATGAAAAACAAACAAAGGAAATTGTCGCTTTTATTAAAACTACCGATTCCACTCGAATTGAATCTGTTCAAATTTTTGGTTATACCGACGATATTGGAAAAGAGGCATACAACTATAAATTGTCCGAAAATAGAGCCACAACCCTTCAAAATAAATTAATTGAAAACGGTATAAAAAGCAAAATAATTGTAACCATTGAAGGAAAAGGACGCATTTTAATTGACGATGATATCGTTGAGAATCTTCCCGAAAAAAGATCTAAAAACCGTCGTGTAGATGTTGTTATTAATTTAAAACCTTTGCCAAAAATAGAAATTCCGGGTTTTTATCATACCGTTCAAAAAAAACATATTGTCGGCGATCACATTTATCTCGACAACATCTTGTTTGAAAGAGGTAGTAGCCGCCTTGACGCAAAATCAAGATTAGAGTTGGATAAAATTGCCTTATTACTTCATCGGTATAAAAACACGCAATTTGAAATACAAGGTCATGTTTGTTGCACACCTCCTTATCAAAAAGAAGCTATTGATAAAGAAACTAAAAAACGTCAATTGTCTATAAACAGAGCGAAATCGGTATATAAATATTTGGTTTTTAGAAGAATCCAAAAATCAAGAATGACCTTTAAAGGTTATGGAAATACCGTTCCTTTAGGAAAAGGATCAGAATACGACAGACGTGTAGAATTTGTGATTACAAAAATTTAATTATACCAACACGATTTTAATTATTATTAAGCTTTTCCACACATTTAGGAATACAATCTATCGCACTGGATTACCGCCTGCGCGGAAAAGGAGCAATTATATAGAATATAATAGCTAAATTAAAAGTCCTTTTGAAATGAAAAACATCAATTTTATTCTGCGTCTTTCCCACGAATGTGGGAATCCAGAAAAAAACGATTACTCGATTTTCATTTCAATATGCGGAATATCATCTTCTAAATATACTTCACTCATTGCCACAAAACCGTGACTTTCATAAAAACGCTGTAAGTATAATTGCGCCGAAATGGTGATTTGGCTTTCGCCGAATGATGTTTTTACGACTTGAATTGCTTCTCGCATTAACTCGTGTCCCAACTTTAAATGGCGGTAATCTGGTTTTACAATTACTCTACCGATTGATGCTTTTTCGAAATAATCTTTGGGTTTGAATAGTCGCGCATACGCCACCGTTTTTCCTTCATATTCGCCAATTAAATGAACTGCTTTTTGATCTTTGTAATCAATGTCTTGATAAACGCAATTTTGCTCGACTACAAAGACTTCACTTCGCAATTGCAGAATTGCATACAACTCTTCTAAAGAAAGTGCCTCAAATCGCTTTATTTTCCATTTTACAACTGTCATCTAGTTTTTCTTTTTTATAAATCGAATTGTCTTTATGATGGATTCCAATTCTAACATTAAATCTCTTTTTTCTTTTGATGGCGCATAACAAAATCCTTCTACAATTAAAATTTGCTTGTTTTCTTTGTCCGTAAAAGCGTAATTTATATAAGGTCCCGACATGAAATCGTTTTTTAAATCCCACGTTCCTTTAGTTTCATAAGTTACCTTTTCGGAAATCGTTACCTTCGATAAAAATGGTGAAAAAGCAGGTTCGGTAATCATTCGCGTTTTTCGTTTACTACCGTGAATGTATCTTTTGCCTATCGAATCGCGTATTTTGGTAATGCTACTGACAACGTTTGTCGTGTCTCTTAAATGGCGCAGCGGAACTTGATAAATTAACAAACTCAAATTTCCGCTTGTAATTTCTTTTTTCAACCAAATGAATTTTTTACCCTGTACAACGATTTTATATTTTAATGGAATATTTAGATGAATGTTGAATCGCGATTCGATTTTATCCGAAACTAATTTTGCTGATATAATATGATTTTGGAAAACTTTTATTTCAGAAGATTTTATTTCCTGAATTATTTTAGGTGCATTTTTTTCGATACTATCCAACAGTTCTTTAACGCTATTTCCCGAGAAATGAACGGCAAGTTGCGGCGTTACATATTCGTTTTCTTTGATGTAGAATTTACTTTTTGCTTCTTTTTTTATCACAATAATATTGCGACTATTGGTAATAAAACCTTCTAATAATTTTCCAGGATATTGATTCAGCGTAAATATTGGCTCTTCTTCTTGAAGTCCTAAAACTGGCGAAGCGAATTTATTTCTGAGCGAATCGCCCACTTCGCCATTCCATAATTGATCGTCAATTATTACAGAAATGGCATTCATTTTCACCAACGATTCGGATGTAGTAGTTTGTTTCTTTTGATTGCAAGCAATACAGAAAAGGGAAACTAATAAAAATAAAAAAAGGGTTTTATTCATGATGAAATAAAACCCAAATTTATAGAAGATTTTTTTATTATCCACTTATTTTTAATTTCATTCCGGGTTGAATGCTTTCGTCTTTAATGTTGTTCCATTTTTTTATATCCAAAATTGTAACTCCAGGAAACTTTTTAGAGATACTAAACAAAGAATCGCCTCTTTTAACCGAATACATTTTATCGCTTTCTTTTTTAGAATACGCGTAATCGGCTTTCTTAGATTTAGATGGTTTAGCATCGGCAACAACTTCTTCTTTGCCAACGATTAATTTATCGCCAAGTTTGATATTGGTATCTGAAAGTGAATTCCACTCCAACAAATTATTGATTGTAGTATTGTATTTTCTAGCAATAGTTCCTAAAAATTCTCCTTTTGCAACAACATGCTCAATAGATTTGGTTTGTGTTGAAGCAA
>JAYVFV010000083.1:0-5343 GCA_043772885.1 Flavobacteriales bacterium | reverse complement strand
ACCTTTTTTTTAAAGTGTTTGTAATATTATTTGTTAATAATTACTTTATGTGTTTGAGTATTAGTTCCATTTGAAATTTTTACAAAATAAATACCATTATAAACAGTATCTGTTTCAATAATACTCAAAGTACTTCCTTGTAATATTTGACTTGTTTTAACCACTTTCCCAAGTTCATCAATTAACTCAATTTTCATGTCTTGCTCTGCCATTTGAGTTTGTATAGCAATAAATTCTTGTGCTGGATTGGGCGCAATAGTAACTTTAAAATCAGAATTATCAAATGAATTTGCAGTTAAGGTTGTAGTTCCTGCTGGGACTGTTGTTACAGTTGTAACTGTTATATTGCCATAAAATGTAGGTCCAACTACATAAGGATAAGCCGAATTATGATTGGCATCTACCGTTGTAAAATAGCAATAAATTCCGTTTGGATATAATGAAGCAGGATATTCAGGTGTATTACAAACCCTACCATTATGGACATCTAAATAAGTTGGATCTCCAGGATGTGCAACATATTCATAATCTTCTCTAAAATAACCATTAAAAAAAGTTTGAGTTCCAACGACTTGATTGATGGCTGGACCATTCGTTCTAGTAGTATTTGTTCGCAATTGATAGCTTGACTTCATTCTTGTTATTGCTCCAGTACCATTGGTGTTAGTGTACGCATAAGCTCCATAAATTGGAAAACCATCATAAGCGAAACCCAATAAAGGAGAATGCTGCGAAGTATTAATAACATACAAACCATCAGATGGATATGTACTACATACATTTGAAATAACTACTAGATCCAAATTAAAAGCACTCGGATTTTGATGGTGATGGTAATTTCCCATCGCTGGATGTGCTTTAGAACAATCGAAGCCAGCTCTTTCAGCTGGAATGGCATCTCTATTCCAAACAGTTGTTCCAGTACACATTGGATTTCCTGGCCCACCACAAATAGTACCAGTTGTATTATTCCAAGCTACACCGTCACGATAATCAAATAAAGCAACACCGTTTTTAAAAACGCCTATATTGCCTCCTGTTGTTGCAATTGTTCCAGTGCCTTGAGTTGGTGCTAATGGAATTCTGAATATTTTATTTTGAGCTGTTGCTAAAGAAGGATTTCCATCCTGAAATGGTCCCGTTATATAAGCAGGAATTCCTGTTGCTGAAATGTAAGAATACGTTGTATTGTATTGAACAGATTGTACATTGGCTAAAACTGCATCAACAATTGGTGTTGGATTTGGAGCAACATAATGTCGTCCAGTAATGCCAGTGGAATTTATTAACCAACCAGTGATTGCAGGATTGGTTTGTGCAATTGTGTTGCAACTTATTGCAACAATTAAGAGCGTTAAAATTTGTTTCATTTGTAATTTATTTAGTTCATTTTATTTTTTTCTCCACGGTAAAAAATTCTACATCCAAATGACTCCGATTTTTTAATAGTTACACTTTTCTTGTTTAACAATTCATCAACAGCATCAGTTAGAAAATGATGTTGTGCTTTATCGGGTTCTCCGGCATTATCGTCTATAGCACCTTTGTATTTAAGTACTAATTTTCCGTTTTTGACTTTCCATAGTAAGAATGATTGAGGCGTATTTTCAGCTTCAAATTGTTTGGCAATCGATTGATTTTTATCTTGTAGATAGGGAAAACTGAAGTTGTCATTTTTTGCTTTCTTTTGCATTTTAGCAAACGATTCGTCAGCATAAGCCAAAGTATCCATTGCATTAATTGCTAAAACATAAACACCTTTATTTTTATACTTCGCATTTATCTGATTTAAACGTTGCGAATAAAATTTAGCCATCGGACATTTATTAGATAAAAAAATAACAACAAATCCTCTTGCATTTTTGTAATCAGAAATTGAAACCCATTTATTATTTGTAGCACTTTTTAATTTGAAATTTGTTATTACTTTTTCATTAATTAAAACTTCATAGCTTGATAAAACAATGACAAAAAAGAAAGCATACAAATAAATTAAATTTCTTTTCATGATTTATTTTTTAATAAATTTTTTTGTTGTGACACTTTTTGTTTGTTTGTCCATCATTTGAAAAGTGTAAACACCAGTTTCTAATGATGTAATATCAATTCCATTTTGCCATTCGGGTTGTGGTAACATCATTACAATACGACCTTCAATAGTAGCAATGGTTACATAATAGATTTCGGTTGAAGCATCTTGCAAATTAACAAACAGTTTTTCATTAGCTGGATTTGGATACAAACTAAAATCGGTGCTCAATACGTTTTGATTGTTTCCTAATGATGTAGTTACAAGAAATTGTCCCATCATTCCGCCATCTTCATGTCCAGCAAAATGACAGTGATACATATAAGGATGATTAACATCTGAATCCGCAAAATCATCAAACTTTCCAATAAAGGTAACCGATTCGTTTCGTGGTAAATAAAAAGTGTCTTTCCAACCGCTTTCATGAGTACCTACTTGAGTGGTTACTCCGTTTCGAGCTACAATTTTAAATTCAATATCGTGCAAATGAAACGAATGTCCAAAAATATTATTATTCGTAACTGTCCATTTTTCAAAATCATTTAAATTCACCGTTTTATTAATTGTGGTTAATGAAAATGGAGTATTATCAAATGTAAAAGGAGTAGCACCTTGACCTCCAGTTACTAACATTGTTCTAGTTACATTTACTGGAGTTGTAGCAGTCCAATACGTATTATTCTCTAAAGAAGCTGGAACCGCAGTAATTGGAGTTGTAGCTGTAGTTGTTGCGCCAACATTCATATGCAAAACTGTAAAATCGATATTATTTAATAAGCTACCAAATTGTCCACCTGTATTTGGTTCACCACCCGGAAATCCTAAAGTTTGGCCAGAATTATATGCTTTTAAATCAATTGAAGAACCAACAATATCGTTACTCAAATCAACCATAATTTCGATACGTTCACCTACCATTAATTTTACTCTAGTTACAGCTACTGGTGCATTTAAAAGTCCGCCATCATTAGCAATTATGTAGAAAGTTCGATTATCGCTAAAACCCAAATTATAACCACGTTCAATTTCAGCATTTAAAATTCGCATTCTCACATATTGTTTTGGTAAAGTATATTGTGCACTTGGAGTTCCATTAGACAACATATAATCACCGTACACGCGATTGGAAGCAGGAGGAGAAACAAAAGTATTTGTTGTTGCATTATAGCTTCTGCTTGTCAAAGCCAAAACAATATCATCAACTCCATAAGTTCTTGGTAAAGCTAAAGCCGACTCAATAGGATCTTTAACGATAATAAAACCACCAACTCCTTTTGTCATCTGAGCATGTGTAGTTTCATGCAAATGCGGATGATACCATAAAGTTGCAGCTTGATTTCTTACTGTCCAATACGGTTGCCATAATGTTCCTGCGGGAATTACTTGATGCGGACCACCATCCATAACTGCAGGCAAATGCATCCCGTGCCAGTGAACAGTTGTTGATTCGTTAAGATTATTGGTAACGTTCAAATGAACTTCTTCTCCTTTATTAATAAATAGAGTAGGACCCCAAAAAGTTTCATTATTAATAGCGCCAGTTATGGTTTGATTGCCTGTTACAAGTTGTTTGGTAGATTCATGAATATTTAAATTAAAAGTTGTTCCATAAAGAGCTTGAGGCATTGTCATAGTATTGTATTGAGAATAAACATCAAGAGAGCAAACAGTTAGGATAGTAGAAATAATTAATACTCTAATTTTCATAATAAAATAATATTGGTTTTAGTCTTAGACGATAGTATCTTTATTTTCATGCGAACGGATTCAAATTATTTTTTTGGATAGTTAAATTTTGGATTATATAAAAATTCAATATCTGTTAAAGCCTTTAAAAAAGCTGCAATTTCGGTTCTTTCATTGTCAGATAAATTCATTGGTTTCTGTAATTGTTTAGATAACGTTTTACTATTTTGAATTCCAGAATTATAATGTTTAATAACTTCAGTTAAAGTTTTAAATCGGCCATCATGCATATACGGAAAAGTAAATTCGATATTTCGTAGTGTTGGAACTTTAAATTTCAAAGAATCCATTGGGTTTTGAGTGATTCTCATTCTGCCATAGTCATTCAAAGTTTCATCAACTGCTAATCCATTATTTTCAAAAGAATTATTGGTAAACAAAGGTTCTGTGTGACACGAAGCACAATTGATTTTGAATAAGTTGTATCCTTTTTGCTCCATTTCTGTAAATTTTTCCTCCTTACGAATTACTTTATCATATTTTGAATTGGACGTTTTTAACATCACAAGATATTGTGATAAAGCTATTAAAGTCAATTGACCTGTGATTTTTTTGGTGCCAAATGCTTTTTCAAATAACAATTTGTATAGCTCTTGCTTTTGAAGTTTTGCCACTACATTTTCTAGAGTTTCATCCATTTCAACAGCACTCGTAATTGGTGCAATTGGCTGCACATCCAGGTGATTTACGCCGCCGTCCCACATAAAAGTTGTGCTCCAAGCTAAATTTTGTAATGTCAGCGAATTTCGTGTACCAATTTTGCTTTCAATTCCGTGACTTAAATCATGGTCAACATGGGTAAATCCGGTTTGTTGCAAATGGCAACTCGCACATGAAATCGTATTGTCACGCGATAAAATCGGATCATAAAATAAGTTTCTTCCTAATTGAAAACCTTCTTCTGTAAGCGGATTAGTTGTAAAATCGTAATGGGGTTTTGGCCAACTTTTTGGGATATCAAAATAAATCGGTGTCGTTAATTTCTTAACAAATGCCATAGAAATCAGAATGATAATTCCGATTGAGATTTTATTTTTCCAGTTGAATTTCATTCTATCTTAAACATATTGATACTATAATCAGCCAATTCCATTGCCTTTTTACTTGGAACCATCATCGAGTTAATCTCTTTTAGATTTACTTTTGAAAACAATTCCGAAACATCGACAGCAATCGTATGATTATCTTTAGAATCTAAAGTAACATTTCGTATAGCGTAATTGGGTTGTATATAACCGCCAATATGAAACTGAAATTGGTTTTTACGCGTTGTACAACTCGCACTTTTACCTTCTATTTTCATATTGATGTAGCCACTTTGCCACGCCCAATACATGCCGTTAGCAGGATCTAAATCGCCAGACAACGCTCCAGAAACACTAGCAGTACTGTCAATTCCGATTTGAAATTTGATTTTAGAAATTGCATTTTTATTTTTATTTTCAATTGGAATTTTCAAAGAATTTAAGTTTTCAAAATCAATTAAATGGTAACTGTTTTTTTCTTTAAAAACAGTGTTGTCAGTATAGTCAATTTGTAAACCTGAAATATAAAATTTAAACGTAGTG